>JAPLFP010000115.1 GCA_026390585.1 Ignavibacteriales bacterium
GAGTTTGCCCGCGATCTCGACCAGGCTCATGGAGAGCCGCATCAGAATCCAGGACGTTACCTGCATAATCGGACGCACCGCTCTCCCGAGGTGTTGGATGAATCCGGCCGGACTGCCCACTGGCGAAGCCGCTCGTTCCTGGTCATTCGTGATATGGTTGAATCTCCAAAAAGTTGAATGTCTGTTCCTGGCCAAAGGGGCCCGTGGGTTTCTTGTCGCTCTCCCAGTCAGAAACGATCACTTTCGCAGCGGTCCCTGTCGCTCTGAATACCTTCCAATGATATGTTATCCAGACAGGGATCCGAGGCTCCGGGTTGGAGGCATACATTTCCGTGAATGACCTCGCCGTGTCGACTTCGACGCCCTCCAGGACCACCCTTCCCATGAATTTGTTGGCCTCTTCCATGGTCTTTGCCTTTGGATTCACCAAATCATTGTAGTCGCAGGAAAACATCTTCATTGAATAGAGCCTCCCCGGCTCCAGATTCCTGATGATTTGTGAAGACGTGTTGGGGTGCCTCTTACTTCGCTTCATCAGAAGAAAGGTATCGCCGATATGTTCAGGATCCGCCGGGCGCCCCAGTCCCATATAGCGTCCCTCGATTCTGCCATATCTTGGGAAACTCTTGGGCTGAATGGCGCCCTTTTTCGTTGGCTTCAATGTCCAACCTTCGATTCCCTTCTCGAAATCAGCGTTTTGAATGTGCGTGAGAAAGAGCGGGTCTCTGGTCAGCATATCTGTCTTGCCCTCGATGGCATAGTGTCGGTACAGTTTCCCGACGAATCGCACTGTTTCCTCATCCGCTTGAGATGATGTCCACCAATTCAGGCCACCCATATCCGACATCACCGGATTGTTTGCCACGATATTCATCTGCTGGTCCATCCAGACGTGATAATCGACGTTCGGCAGCTTGTTGATGCCTCCGGGCGGCATGGAGAATAGACCGAATGTAAGGACCATATTCCTCTTGACTCCTGGTTCCTTGGCCTCCCAATCTGCAACGCCGTCGACAAATTCCTGCAAGGCGTCTTGGGAGGACTGCTCGCTTGACCGCTCGAAAAGGTACCGTTCGAGGGCTATCGGATAGTTGCAGTTGATGAGGGTTCGTACAAACGTTGGGCCAATGATTTTCTGGTTAAGTTTCTTTCCGCTGCCGCCAATATACGCATATACTGTCTTGTCCTTATAGCGGTCATCGGCGCGCATTCTTGTGAACGCCTCTTCATACGCGTGGTGGAGTTGGTGTTCCTGTTCCATCCGCTTCTGGCGCTCGGGGCTTATTGGCCTATCCGGTCTCGTCGAGGGGTTGTTCACGATAAACTCATCGATGATGATCCCGTCTGCAAAAGGAGCGGTATCCAGGAAGTTGGTCCAGTATTTGAAATGATCGTCACTCGTCTTGCCTTCAGCGCTTACGCCGACCTGCGCGATAAGCTTCTTCCCTTGACGGTGCCAATCATCAATGACTGACTGGGAAAGTTTGATGCCGCGGGGGACAATCAAGCCGGTTATGTTCGGCAGAACGTCCTTCCTGAGAAAATCCATGTCGTAACGACCATAGGACTTGATCGCAGGATCAAATAATCCGCAGTGGAGCAGTTCTGGTATCGCCTTCACCACAAGTTCATCCACGCGGATCTGGCCTTCGCAGTCCACCCGGAGCTTGTGCTCTCCCTTTGCCACGTAACGCACGGCCTCTGAGAGGCTGCCGCCGTCAGCGCTA
>JAPLFP010000329.1 GCA_026390585.1 Ignavibacteriales bacterium
ATCATCGTCTACGTAAAGAAATCCTCCGTTCACGAGGTACGATCTCAGCCGCTGTATCTCAAAATCAGTGAAAACGATATTCCCGTGACCGGTCATAAACAGGAACGGGCAAGAAGGGAGTTTTTCGCTTGTCAGATCGACGAATTCGTATCGCGGATCGGTGTCGATTGCGGTATTATCTTTAATAAACTTGAGAAGGTTGACTTCAGCCGACGGATCGTTGTACCAATCACCGCCACCGCTATATTTGAGTCGCGCAATGCGGAATTGGCTTTCGATGCGTGGTTGGGCGTAGACCGGGACAGTGGTCAAGACGAACAGGACAACGGAAAGAAGTTTGAAGAATAAGCGCACATCAAAAATGTAGGGAAAGCGCATCAGAGAAGCAACGAATGGGTGATGAACAAAAAAATCCCCGCGAAGTATCGTTCCCTTCGCGGGGACGGAGATGGTTGATGCATCCGTGATCAACTAATCAGAACGGGTGGAACCGCCCTGATGACCACACTTGTGAAGCAAAAACTCGAGCGAGAAAGCAGAACCCGCTCGTTGAAAGCCTAGTCCATGATCTTTCGCAAGAACGCTGGTTTATCCGGATCGGCCTTGTCGATTTTCTCGTCCCCCTTCTCTGAATCGCGCGACGCCTGGATGGAGATGTCAATGCCGCGACGCAAGAATGTGGGTTCTTCGAACTTCTGCAGGTCGTTCGGTCCAGACGGAATGCGATCGATCAGTTTCGACAAGGGCTTCGGCGGTGCTTTGACGGCCATGGCTTTCTTGTTGAAGCCGGTGGCGATGACCGTGACCATGATCTCATCCTTCATGTTGTCATCGATCACCGTACCGAGAATGACATTTGCATCATCACCGGCTGCGTCATGAATGACGCTCGTGGCCTCATCGACTTCCACAAGCGACATGTTCTTGCCGCCCGTCACGTTGATGAGAATGCCCTGTGCACCGGCGATCGATACGCCATCGAGCAGCGGGCTAGAAATTGCGGCGTGCGCTGCCTCAACCGCGCGATTCTCACCAGTTGCTATGCCGGAACCCATCAACGCATCACCCATCTCGCGCATCACGGTGCGAACGTCCGCGAAATCCACATTGATCAGTCCGGAAACAGTGATCAGCTCGGAAATTCCGCGCGTCGCATTGTGCAGAACCTCGTTCGCTAGCTCGAATGCGTCGAGCAGCGGCGTGTGCCGATCGATGATGTCCAGCAACTTCTGGTTGGGGATAACGATCAGGGTATCAACCTGCTTCTTCAGCTCTTCAATTCCTTCTTCGGCCTGAGCCATCCGCCGCTTTCCTTCGCTGTTAAACGGCTTTGTAACAATTCCCACGACAAGTGCGCCGAGACTCTTGGCGATATTCGCCACGATGGGGCCACCTCCGGTCCCGGTTCCGCCTCCCATGCCAGCGGTTACGAAAACCATATCGCTGCCTGCAATGGCACGGGCGATTTCCTCCCGGTCCTCTTCCACAGCCCGATGGCCGATCGTAGGATCAGCGCCGGCACCGAGGCCCCGGGTCAGCGTTTTCCCGACCTGGATCTTCTGCGATGCTTTGTTGCGTTCCAGCGCCTGGACGTCGCAGTTGACTGCAATGAAATCGACTCCGGCTAATCCTTTGTCGATCATGCTGTTGACGGCGTTTCCACCGCCGCCGCCAACGCCAACTACACGAATCTTTGCCCCGCGGTCCGCTAAGGTGTCAAGTTCAATCACGGTAACATCTCCTTTGGTTAGTTGATTGAGGTATTGTTATGTCTGAAATTCTTGTGTTCTTCGATGAGTAGTAAGAATCAAGTATTTAGTAATAAGTACTTAGAGAGCTTACTTCTGGAGACTTCTTTGGAGCCCGATCAACATTGCTACGATCTGATTTGTCTCGTCGATGAGCTCGTCGTGCTGTTTCTTTGTGACATAATCTTGGTTTGACGAAATATCTGCACACCCACCACATTCATATCCTGAACGCACTGAATAGCCCAAGAACTTGGCGAACTCCTTTTTCGAAGAACAGCCCGCTCATTCGGCGATGTTGAGTACTATGGAATCCGCTGCCCTTCTGTACTGTGAAGCAAGAGCGAACATCTCCTCGCGAGGAAAGCTGGCTGTTGCCTTCCGAACTGTCTTCGTGAACGTTAACGCCCGCTTATACACATCAAGCTTCCGAAAATCATGCATAAGCTCTATCTCTTCCCACTTTATACTTAGTACTTCCTCTTGGCGTTTTTTACTCCCTACTTCTTTACTCCCTACAACTCATCAAACCATGTCTTCATTCGATTGAATATGTTTTTAACAGACCCTTTTCCTTTCTCCGAAGTCACTGTCGCAGTGATCGTCGAACGCTCACGATGCTTCAGTTCATGAATCACAAGTCCGACGCCTGTCGCGTAGATCGGATTTTCAATTTCCCGAACAAGTCCCGCGCTGAATCCTGAAGGAATTCCAATCTTCACCGGCATTCCAAGAACCTCTCGCGCTAAATCTGCTGTTCCTTTGATCAGAGATCCGCCGCCCGTCAAAACCACTCCGGCAGACAGGTGTTTCGAGTACCCGGAGCGCTTGATTTCCATCGATGCGATTTCGAGAATTTCTTCCATCCTTGGCTGAATAACCTGGCAGAGGAGCTTCTTATCAATCTCGATTGGTGCACGTCCACCGATGCCGGGGAGAACGATCGGCTCATTGTTCACGATGGCGGGCATGAACGCATACCCATGGTCCTGCTTGATACGTTCAGCCTGATCCGTCAGGATGCCGAGGCCCTTGCGGATATCGTCGGTAACTTTCTTGCCGGCGATGCCGATGACTGCCGTGTGGCGGATCGTGCGTTCTTCAAAGACCGCCAGGTCTGTCGTTCCACCGCCGATATCGAGCAATGCCACGCCCACCTCTTTTTCCTCATCATCGAGCACAGCATAACTTGACGCGAGCGGCTCGAGAACCATATCGTTCACATGAAGCCCCGCACGCTGCACACATTTGTAGATATTCTGGGCCGCTGTCACCAGTCCTGTAATGATGTGAACCACTGCCTCCATCCGGACGCCTGACATTCCAACGGGGTCATAGATCCCGTCCTGACCGTCCACGATAAACTGTTGCGGAATGACATGGATGATCTTCCGATCGGAGGGAAGGGCGACCTTCTTTGTGTCCTCGATGAGCCGCTCGACATCTTCCTGGGAGATTTCGTTCTCGGGGCGGCTGATGGCGACGACTCCACGGCTCTGGAAGCTCTGAATGTGGTCGCCCGCGATACCGACGGTGACAGAAGTAATCTTGACTCCCGACTGAGCCTGAGCATCAGCCACGGCAGTTTGGATCGAGCGAACCGTCTTTTCGATATTTGTTACGACGCCCCGTGTCAACCCGTCAGATGAACTCCTTCCGATGCCAAGGATGTTCAGCTTCCCCGGATGGTTTTCGTCTGGCGCGGCGACGATGGCGCAGACTTTCGTGGTGCCAATATCAAGTCCAACTGCGATATCTTGTGTCATACAGCCTTGTCTTCCTTTCGATCCGGGACCAATGCGCAACCGGCCCGTCGTGACATGAACTGAATTGCTAGTGCCACTCCTAATTAGAGATCTTGTAGCAACGCCGTACCTTCGGCATATTCAAAAAGGCGCTAACTTTGTTTTTTATTCCATCGGACGACAACCTGGTCGTCGAATCGTAAATCAACATACTGCAAATTCTCAGAGCCGCGCTCGTGAACGATATCATTCCAGAAAGCTTCCAGTCGAACCAACTTGTTGGGGATTTCCCCACGACCAAAAATGATCGGCACTCCCCACTCCGAAGCATACAGAACGATATCACCACCGTTTCTCAACCGCACTTCTGAGATCAGATGATACAACTCTTTGTTTACCAGTTTCGTGCATGCGAGAATTCTGAGCGCTTCCTGAATGTCAGCGTTCTTGAGCGTTGTTCCGGGAGTGAGAGCAAGACCGTCAGGCACTCCTGTCAGCACTGGCAGATCGAACAGCTGTTTCGAGATCGAGTGGGGGAGCACAACGCCATCCTCGTCCAGATACTGAATTTCCGCGCTGTTGATGATGGCGAGTGGCACACGTTCTCTTACGGTCACCTTCAGCGTTGCCGGCAAATCACGCTCGACTACAGCATCTTTGATGAAATGATGACTCATGATGTCGCGTCGAACAGCCATCAGATCGATTTCCTGAAGCTGCGTGTTCTTCGGGACCTTGATCAGTTGTGTGAGCTCCGCCGTTTCAACGATGCGGTTTCCCTCAATCGTCACTCGCTTCACTTTCAGATCCGACCTCCAAAGATTCGCGGCGACGACCAGTGCGATTGCCAGCAATGCGAGTCCGAGGAAACCGAATTTCAATGTTCTCTTGGTGCTCATGCCACCTTCTGTCGAACTTCATTAGGAAAACCTACGAGCTTCACCTCAAGTTCAAGGAGAACACCGGTGTTCTGGTGAACCGTCCGCCGAGCGAGGTCAATGAGTGTGACCACATCAGAAGCTTTTGCATCTCCCAGGTTGACGATGAAATTGGCATGCTTATCGGAGATCTGAGCGTTTCCGACCCGTTTCCCCTTCAACCCCACCTGCTCAATCAGCTTTGCCGCGAACATTCCCGGCGGGTTCTTGAACATGCTGCCAGAGTTCGGAAGGGTCAGTGGCTGCGTTGTATTCCTCTTCAGGATGTATTCCCGCCGTCTGGCGATCAGCTCGTCCCTCTCCCCCTGGGGCAAACGGAACGATGCGCTGAGAACAATGTCTTTTTCAAAGCCAGAGCGACGGTAGGCGAACCGTGCGTCTGCTTTTTTCACTGTCTGGACCTGACCGTTGCGAAATACTTCAACGTCCACCAGGTAATCCGCTGTCTCTCCGCCGCGCGCTCCTGCGTTCATCACCACGGCGCCGCCAACGGTGCCGGGGATGCCGGCCAGCATTTCTACGCCCGCCAGGCTGTTTTGAATGCAGAAGTCGACGAATTTCGACCAGTGTGCCCCTGCCTCGGCAATGACGAGATTGCCTTCTAGCCGAACATCGGAAAGACTTGATTCGATGTTGAGGGCGGCACAACGGATGCCATCATCACTGACAATCATGTTGCTCCCGCGCCCCAGCATCATGTACGGGTATGAATTCTTCTCGAAGTACGAAACGATCTCGATGAGATCCTTCTTGTCCACAGGTTCGACATAGTAATCCGCCGGGCCGCCAACACGCATCGACGTGTACTTTGCCATCGGCTCATTGATGGCAATGTGCCCCCGGAAGAATTGCTGTATGTCGCTCAGAGTAACCATCGGATCAAGGCAAAATGGAAAATGAAAAATAAAAAAATAGGCTAACGAACTTTTTTATTTTTACTTCTTACTTTTCAATTGGTTTAAGAATTCTTCCCCGTACTTCCAGATATCTCCGGCGCCCATGGTGATGACAATGTCGCCGCTCCTGACGATGGATTTGAGATGATCCGGGATCATTTTTTTGTCGGGGACATAATGAGCGTCTTTGTGACCAAACCGTCTTGCTGCATTAATGATCAATTCTCCCGTGACTCCCTGGATTGGCTCCTCACGTGCAGGATAAACATCCGTTACGACCAGCACGTCGGAGAGCAGGAAGGACTTTCCGAACTCTTCGTAGAAATCGCGCGTCCGCGTGAAAAGGTGCGGCTGGAACACGCAGACGACGCGCCGCCGCCAGCCTGCTTTTGCGCCTGCGAGCGTTGCGCGGCATTCCGTTGGGTGGTGCGCATAGTCGTCATACAGCGTAATACCGTTGATCTCGCCCTTCTTCTCCCAACGTCTATATACGCCTGCAAACTTCTCGATGCCTGC
>JAPLFP010000126.1 GCA_026390585.1 Ignavibacteriales bacterium
ATCGTGTAGCTCCGAAGTGCAGGCATTTTGGCCCCTGTGGCGGATGCAAGTGGCAGCATGTTGACTATCGCCTTCAACTCAAATTCAAGCAGCAGCATGTCGTCGACGCCTTTGAGCGTATCGGCGGTTTTCCCAGCCCCAACATTCTCCCTATCATCGGTTCCGACGATGTATTCTTTTATCGGAACAAGATGGAATACTCCTTCTCTGACAAAGAATGGCTTGTACTCCCTCCGCCGAAGGAGGATCCTGAGCGTCCGGAAAACTCCGCTTTACCCCAATCGAACATTGAAAGTCGCAAACTTGTGGTGAGCGCCTGCCCGCCTCGATTGTTCACGAATGGCAGGCGGGAAGTCGAACCATCAGAAATCCACTTGGGTTTGCACGTCCCCCAGCGGTACGACAAAGTACTCGAAATCACAGAGTGTCTCCTTCAATCTGATCACTCTAACAGCATTCTGAACTTTGTCAGGTCGTTTGCGCGCCGTGAGAATCTCCCGGTCTATTCGTCGGATGATGACGTCGGCTACCTTCGCTTCCTGGTCATCAGGCAAAGCAAGCGAACGAATGAGCTCATGGTCAATCTCGTAACGTTTGAAGACCGGCCTGAGATCATGAAGCAAATGACGAAAGAATTGCTTGAGGCCGTTCCTGCGGTCACGACGGTTGTCAACACAATCAACTCGAAGAAAGCCCAGATTGCTTTTGGTGATCGGGAGAGAGTCTATGCGGGAGACGGGATTATTCACGAAAGGCTGGGCAATCTCCTGTTCACCATCTCCACCGGCTCGTTCTTTCAGACGAACACATCTCAAGCTGAAAAACTGTACGCTGTCGCCAGAGATCTGGCTGTTCTGAAACCAACTGATGTTGTGTGGGATCTCTACTCAGGCACGGGCTCTATTGCGCTGTTCATCTCTGATGTGGTCAGCAGGGTGATCGGAGTTGAATCGGTGAGTGCAGCAGTTGACGACGCAGAACGCAATGCGAGGGCGAACAAGATAACGAACTGTTCTTTTGTCCTTGGCGACTTGAAGGACCGACTGACGAAGGATACAGACTGGATCAAGTCACATCAGAAACCCGATGTCGTGATTATCGATCCGCCGCGAAGCGGAATGCATCCTAAAGTGGTCGACGAAATCCTGGAAATCGCGCCACCGCGAATCGTCTACGTAAGCTGTAATCCGGCAACACAGGCGAGAGATGTGAAACTGCTTGCCAGCCGCTACGAAATACTCGCGCTCCAGCCTGTCGACATGTTCCCACACACCTACCACATCGAGAACGTGGCGCAACTCGTCTTGCGATAGCCGCCGTACCATCCGTCTCTTTCGCGCTACCACTTGAGGGTGTCCTATGAGCCATATTTGTCATTTCGAAGGATCCGCCGAAGGCGGAGACTGAGAAATCTGAATGAAAAGAAGGATTTCTCCCTGCGGTCGAAATGACAAAAACGCTTTTTGGCCAGCCTCGCGGTTCGATTCTCAAAACCGCAGGGGGGTACGGCTCTACAGCTCTTGGCTCATCCTGGGGTCGTCAGGTTCCACACCCTGACATATCGCTCGCTCCATCTCCGCCATTCGTTGAAACGAATGGCTTCATTAGCTTCAAAACCCCTCCGGGGTTTCGTAATCCCGAAGCCGTCGACTTCAGTCGATGGTTCAGGCAACATTGCACATAACCGCAACAAAAAGAAGAACCTGCTCGAATTAGTCTTGGGTAACGCAGAGAGGAAATCCGGTGGCTTTTTACAGGGAACAGAATCTGTGAGAACAGCGATCCGGCCCCTAGAGTGAACCTTGCCCAGTTCTGTTTCGTCTGAAGTGCCAGAAGACCCAGAGTATCGCACCGAGGCAAGCCCCGAAAAGAAAGGCTGCTTTTGCCCAGGGGGTCTTAGCGTCGAGGTGTGCTTGGGTGAGCTTGCGCGCTTGCTCGGGAATCACATCAGAAAGAAAAGACCCAAACTCCCCCGTGTATCTGACCTGCTCGGCATACAGGAGCGCCGCATCGCTGACATTGACAAGTCGAATCTGCAGCACGTAGAGTCTGTCCCGGTGAACGACGCTGACATGAACAATCTTTCCGACGCCAAGTGTCTTTCCTGTCTCAGCGAGGAAACGCGGATCCTTCATTCCCTCTGAAATCGCAATAGTGTCTTTGAGAATAACTTCAAACCGATTTGCCTCTCTCACGACTTCAGCAAAACGCTTGGCGAGAAGCAGACCGTCTTCGCGACTTAAGCCACGGATTTCAAATGGAAGGACTGCAAGCCTCTCTGGATGGGCGCTTGCTTCCTCCTTCGGTGGAGATTGAGCGAAACACGTGCCGATCACCAGAATGATGAGAGAGAAAATCAGCCGGGCTCTCTTGGAAGAAAAGTGTATCGGGTTGGCATGGCCACTATCTGATTCGAGAAAACCCGACCAATTCATTGTGTGGTAGGAGGGGAAGGGGAATTGCCGGATTCCGAGCTGCTGGACGATGCCCACGTGGTGAAGAGCCAGTAGATAATCCCGCCGCCGATGAGGACTCCCGCAGCATAGTAATACCATGGTGTCCCTGAAGCGACGTACGTCTTCTCGATGTTCCGTGCGTGTTCAGCTATCGCGTCGGCCAGAAGAATGTTAAACTCACCAGAGTACGTGAGTGGTTCATCATACAATAGTTTGGCGTCAGATGCATTCACAAGCCGGATTTGTAAGATGTACCGCTGCCCTGCGTGCATTCCTTGCACGTACACGACCTTCTGGACATGCAGGACATTTCCGAGTTGAGCGAGACATGGGAGAGAGACACAGGCGTCTATTCGTCTCAGACCTGCCTGAGCAAGTGCGTTTCTAAACTGATGTTCGGGTAATAGCTCAAAATTGTTTGATTCCCGAAGCCTCTGCTCGAAATGTTGCTGCAGCATGCGGTTTTGACTGGAATCAAGACCCTCGATGGCGAAGGGAAGGACCACCAGCTTCTCTTTGTCTTCTCTCCCCTCATTTCTGAGTGTAGACTGACAGATGCCCATGCCAGTTAGCAGTAAGCTTGAAATGATGCAGAGAGCTCTTGCAGTAGAGTGGCTGTTCATGGAGGGCAAAATAGGTAAAAACGCGGAAAGCTTCAACGGCGTACTCAACCAACTCTGGTTGACGACGCGCCAGAGGAGCGAATGAAAAACCACATTGTCACCCCGAGATTTTCCGCTTCATGAATCTCCCGCTTTTTGGATTCCGCTTGTGAGCGGGATTCTGGGAAGCGGAACCGCCTGTGAGCGGAATCCTGAGAGGCGGGACTTCTGCTCGGGGTCTCAAAATGAGGTCCCGAACAGAAGCATTTCGGGACGACAGGGTATTCGTGGTATGTCCTTCCGTCCACATATCCAGAAGGCTGCTGAAAAAGCGTGTCATCGGCACAAGTCGATGCCTTTGAAAGCGCGAAACCCCTTCCCGAAGCCCCTAGTCCCTCACCCTCGTGGTGTCCGGTGTAAGCAGAAGCAGATTGCGCTTCGAAAGCACAAGAATGATACCGCCAGTGTGCCCCGTCCCAAATCGCACGGTCGCCGCGTTGAAATCGAGGTAATCAATTTCCTTGATGTCCTCCACGGTGATATTGCGAAGAGACTCGATTTCGCCATAGTACATGCCATCAAGATAGACCACAGGAAACTCAACCGTCTGCCCGGCGGGTGCACTCGACAGGCTTCTTGGCCCCCGCGATTTCAGGAAGAACGGTCGCTTGAGAGTGATTGCGTCATAGGCGTTCTGCGCCTTCGTCGTGGCAATTTCCTCGGACGTCAAAACATCTCCGCGTACCTTCCCGGTTGTCCCCTCGCGCATCGACGAACAACCCCCAGAGCAAACGACCAGAAGAAACAAAAGCACAATGTGCTTACTCATAGGCTCTCCTCAGGCGACTTCCTTCTCTGTAACAAAGAGGCCCCGCTCTTGCGGCGGGGCCCCAGTACCGTAGATGAATCACATACCCCGCATCACTTGTTTGCCGGAGTACGGATAAAGAGCCCGTCAGGTGGCACGGCGGGCTGGTTCGGATTGGAGGTTGCTTCGTTCGTGGAATAGATAAACCGCTGAGGGAATATCGTTCCGCGTGTCGGAGCAATGCTCTTTGTGTTGCCGGCCGAATCCTTGTACGAAATGGCATAATCAATACGCCGCATGAAGTTGAAGACTTCAACCTGATGCATCAATGAAAGGTACGTTTCGTTGAGGACCGCCTGCTGCAGAGCTGCCGTGGTCGCAAAATCAGATGCAACGTACAGCGTCGAAGTGTTCTTGAAGACGCTGTTGTTATACGTCCGGGCATTGTTCAGCTCCGTAAGCGCGCTCGCAGTGTTTCCGAGACGGACGTACGCTTCTGCCATCAATAAATGCGTCTCCGATGCTCTGAACATGGGGTATGTCGCGCTGATCGCATATGCCCCGGTGGCAGTCGTGTTGAGGTTGGTAAGGGCTGGGTTGAAATAGAAGCCAAGCCTTCCGGTCTCATTCGACTTGCCATCGAACTTTCTGGCCTGCAACATTGGTATCGCGAACGTTCCAGCGACAGTGGCATCCATATAACCGGCTCGGTCGACCACCATAAACGAGTACCAGAGATTCTGGTTCTGGCTCTGAACCGTTCCGTGTGTGGCATTGGCATCCTCTGATCCGGTCGTACTGAGTATACCCTGTTGGGCCTCGGCAATAACCTTGTTGAGGACCGTCGCGCTATACGTCTGTGAGCGAGCGGTGTGCATAAGGTAGCGGGCCTTCATAGAGTGAGCGAATTTCACCCATCGCGTCCCGACTCCACCAAGTGACAACATGTCTTGCGCCAATGGAGCGAGATTCGAGTTGCAATCGGCGATGCCTTGATCCAGGACACCCAGCGCGGCAGTGTAGACCGCCATCTGCCCGTCGAAAACGGGGGTGAGGTTCGGATACTGTATCGCTTGAGAGTATGGGACATCACCAAACAACGCTGCCATCGTTCCCATGAGGGAGCCCTCAAGGATCTCTGCTGCACCCTTCAGGTTAGCCAGGCTGGGGCTTGTGCATTTGCCCTCAACGATGCGAAGGTTCGATAAGGCTCCCGCATATGCGGTGTTCCAATCATTGTTGATGTCGTCAGTGGTGGTCTGGTAGGTTTGAAGTTGAAGAAACTGACGATCGAATCCATGAATCTGCTGTGTCCATATGGCAGAGACAAACGCTGGATACCCTTCGAAGAACATGACGTAACTGAGTTCTGCCCCTACGAACGTGGTCGATGCACTCGCGTCAACGGGCGAGAGAGGATTGGAATCGAATCCGCTGACAAACTTCTCGCATCCGACCAATCCCGCGATGAAGATTGAGACTGTGAGTACAAGAATGAATTTTCTCATGATCGGACTCCCGTTTGGTTAGTATTCAATCTGGAGCGAAACGATCCAGGTTTTCGTGGTTGGGTTGTTGAAGTAGTCTATTCCCAGCCCGTTCGTGCCTGATCCACCGAGGTTCGTTTCAGGATCGACACCGGTGTAGTCTGTCCATATCGCCAGGTTGCGTCCCGTCACGCTGACGGTTGCAGACTGCATCCCAAAGTAACGAAGCGGGAACGTGTAGGAGAGCGAAACCTCCCGCAGTTTCACGTAGCTTGCGTCTTCCATGAACTCCTCTGTTGGGGCTCCGTTGATGCCACCTCCCGGTCCGGCGTTGTACCAATCCTGATCGAGGATGACATCTGGACCGCCAAAGTTTCCGATCTTGCCGCGGAAGGAAACTGTCCCATCTGCATTTGTGTAGAACCGTTTCTGCGTCGCCGACGCCGCGATGTATGTGGCTGGTGTCTTCCCCGACCAAGTCTTCATCGATGACGCCTGTGCCGCGGTGATCGTGGTCCACATATCCATGTCCTTGTCCGTTCCGTACGAATACAAGGCACCCTTTGTCCCGTTCCAGTTTTTGCCTCCACGAGAGATGTCAACGACAACGTTGAGTGTCAGTCTCTCATAACGCAGTGTGTTGATGATGCCGGAGCGCCAGATTGGATTGGGATCGCCGATGACGCCTGATACCGCATCCGTGTACGCAAACTTGTTGACGTCTAACATCAGAGAGCCATCAGGGTTTCGCGCCCAGCGGGTGCCGAACATCACCCCCACAGGTTGATTCAGCACGGCGCTGGACACTGCTCCAACGAATCCTGATATGCCGACATTAGTGACGCCGGAGAGATCCGTCACCTTGTTGAAATTCTGTGACCAGTTGACGGTGGTTGTCCACGAGAATGGTTCAATGCGGAGCCACTCGGCAATGAGTTGCAGTTCTGTCCCCTTGTTTTCGAGCTTGGCAGCGTTCGCAGTACGCGATGTGTAACCAGAGGATGCTGCAACGCTGACAGCGAGGAGAGCGTCGGTAGTTTTGTTCAAGTACATTGACCCGCTGAACGAAATGCGATCGTTGAGGAATCGCAGATCTGCTCCAAACTCGGTCTCAGAAGTCATTTCCGGACCGAGGAGTGAGTTGCCGAGGCTCGCGCTTCGGACCGTGCCCCCGCCGGTATATTGGGTCCCACGCAGGCCCTCGCCCCATCCATTGCCCGGATTGGCAACGCCGAAATACGTCTTCGTTTGATACGCGCCGGGCTGGTTCGCAGCCTCACCATACGCGAAACGAAGTTTACCGAAACTGAAGATGCTGGCGTCTTTGACCAGATTCTCTTTGATGAATGGGAATTCGCTGAATTGCCACGCGACGCTGGCAGAGGGATAGAAATAGGTCTGCTTCGCGTCGGGGCCGTATGTAGATGCACTCTCCATTCTTCCTGTGCCCCGGAGATAGACCTGCTTGAAAAGTTCGAGCGAAGCCTCACTGTAGACAGCAGCAGATCGCGTGATCGTCAATCCCTCGCCGGGTGTATAATTCAGGGAGTTGGAGAATGTTGCCGGTGCATCGAGCAATACAAATGCGGTTGCATTAACGGTCGTGCCATCGGATCGCCGATGATCCAGATGGAATCCGACCGTCAATGTTCCGCTGATATCATTCATCAGCTCTTGATTCGCAGTTGCAAGGATGTCGGAATTGAGCATGTAGTTGGTGTTCGCTGCCCGGTACGTCGCGCCGGTCGGGTTCGTCGCAGTTCCCGGAGGAAATGTTGTGAACTGGCGATCGGTGTAGTAGTCCGCACCCGCCCGATAAATGACATTGAGCCATTTGGCCGGCTCATACGTAAGCTCAGCGGTTCCCAACAGACGATCCGTATTCAACAGCGTGGGAATGTAGTTGATGATATAGAGCGGATTGTCGAATCCTGGACCTAGCGCCGGGTTACCGGAAGAATTCCTGTACGTCCGCTGGACCCCAAGGGTGACCGTCCCAGTTGGAGATATGAAGTCAACAAGGTACGGATTGGCGTTGAAATCGGGGGGCGTTCGGTAGCCGCCGAGCGCAATCCCGGAAGTGTTGGAGCCCTGTTGAATTCGCTTTGTGGAGCTCTTCACATAGGAGGCCGTGACTTTCGCTATGATGTTCTCCGTGAATCGCCGCGTCGCATTGGCACGAATGGAGGTCCGATGCAAGTCGGAGTTCGTCAAATAAATGCCCGTCTGGTTCAACTGACTGAAATCGAGGTAGAAGTCACTCCACTCATCTCCTCCGCGAAGCGTGACACCGTAATCGGCTGTGACTGCGTTGTCCCGCAAGATGTCTGTGGCATGATCGAATGTTGCCGTGGAGTTCTTCTTGAGAATTGTTGGATAGGCATAATTTGTGCGTTGGAGAGAATCCGCAGCGCCGGACCGCAACCAGATCGGGTCTCCCCAACTCCGCACAGCGTTGAACCCATACACTCCATCGATTCCCTGGCCAAATCTCGACTGCAAGGGATAAGGTCGCAGCAGTTGGTCGGCGTACGTTTTTGAATGGACCGTAACGCTCAGCTTCTTGCTACCGGTCTGTCCGCCCGACTTGGTAGTAATGACTATGACGCCGTTAGCAGCCCGTGATCCCCACAATGCTGAGGCCGAAGGACCCTTGAAGACTTCGATCGATTCGATATCATCGGGGTTGATGTCGTTGAGTCTCGACTCAGCAGCAACGCCTTGGTTTCCTCCGCCAACTGCGCCGCCGATGGAGTTGCCGCTGAAAACCGGAACGCCGTCAACGACGAACAACGGCTGGCCGCTGTTGCTGAGGGAACGCAAGCCGCGCAACACAATCTTCGTTGATCCTCCCGGGTCGCTTGTTGTCTCAAGTGTCTGAATACCGGGTCCCTTGGCCTCAAGGCTCGTCACCACATCATGGACACCGACCGTGGCGAGCGACGCAGCATTGACGCTGGAGACAGAAGTGCCCATTTTTTCGCGCTCAACGCGCGTGCCGATAGCAGTTACAACAACACCGCTCAGCGTGACTGCGCTGGCGTTGAGCTTGATGTCGAGCGTGGTCGTGCGGTCAGATTTGACCGATATTGCCTTTCGGTAAGGCTCATAGCCGATGTAGCTTACAACCAATGTGTAGTTTCCCTGGAGTACATTGAGAATCGTATAGACTCCGTTCACATCGGTTGCAGCGCCGAATGACGTTTTCTCGAGGAAAACGTTTGCTCCGACGAGCGCTTCACCGGTTTGAGCATCGGTGATCGTGCCCTTGACCGTGCCGATTTGTGCAAGTGCAAACGATGCCGCGAACACGAGCACAACCAGCGAAACAAAAAAGTACCAACAAAGTTTTCGCATGGTACCTCCCTGTGGAATGTTGGTATGGTATTGAGTAGATGGTGGATTGTAGTACACTTGATTGCTCATACAAGAAAAAGCGTATCCCTGGAACAAGCAGTGACACTGCGACTCGGACTCTCATCGGATGCGACATGATGAAGCATCGAACGGAATCCGAATGTCGCCTCAACTGCAAAAGAGCATTCCGATGTGCTGGAACGGGTCAGTCTCTGGCGTGCTGTTTAATTAAAGATTGTGGGATGTTCTTCTGTTTCCTGTTTCGTCCAACAGTAGTGAATGATGAGGGCCTAGGCAGCAACCTCATTAGTCAGGAACGAAAAAGAATCGAATGACGGTGCGAGATGAATCCGTAGAGTACGGAAACGTTCAAAAATCGAAGGTCGGCACGGACGTGCGAGCATGGTGGTGTCCGGCTGAGAAGCCCTTCCTTCTGGGGCGAAAATTAATCGAAATTAACTGAAAGTCAAGGGGAGGTGCATCTTTTTCTCATTCGCGCCAAAGCAGAGCGTCGGCAATCTGCCTGCATCGAGGACTGCTCCTGAATGAGTCAGGCGATGATTCGAGTGATTCCCTTTCCGAATCTCATGACCGCCCGAGTATGCAGACAGAGCTCGATTTCCTCGATCCGGCTGGCCCAAATGCCACGCAAAGGGCTATTTCCTGGGTTGATCAAGTCTGACTGCATTTTCTCTCATGAAGGTTGTGCGCCGGACAATAGAAGACGGCAGCTCGGTCGTGAGCAAAACATTCTGAGGCTGTTCCACAAAGCCGACTTCAATATGCTCGTTGATCTCATGGCTGTCCTTGCCAGCGAGTGTGAAGCTGAGAGGGATGATCAGTGTCGTGTCTGAAAACGCGCCCCATTGGAGCGAGACAATCCGTGTTGTGGACTGCAAGGCGTAGGGCGAAGACGCGTTGGAGAGCAAGGCGCGGCCGGTCGAATAGCTGAGCCTGATCCTCGTTGGTTGACGCTTGAAACGGAGACTGAGGTGTAGTTCGACAAAGGTCGCACTGTCCGACCGCGTCGTCTGTACAGCACGGATCACCTCTACCCACGGCTGCTCCGGGATGGGCAATGCTCCTTCAAATCTTGCCTCTGTTCCCGAGCTTCGGAGAACAGTGTCGCGGCCCGCAAATATGAGACGGGTGTTTTTGAGATACTCGGTGCCCGCGACTGTCAACGTTCCTCTCGTCGAGTCCATGTTGTAATTCTGCTCGACGCGGACAGATGGGAGCCATTCCTTTGAATAAGATTCCTGAAGGGACAAAACGACGATCGTCACAGCGAAAAGACCGAAGGCAATGATACCGAAAAGCCGTCGCCTGAATTGTTTGACAAAGAGATCGGCGTGTGAATCAAAATAGACAGCAGCAAAGCCAAGGAGAAATGGAAACGCCCAGAATGAGAAGAAAAGAATGTAA
>JAPLFP010000085.1 GCA_026390585.1 Ignavibacteriales bacterium
CGAGTCGTCCTTTCAAGATCGTGTCTGACGGCACAACATATCTTGGGGACGCCGTTATTGTCTCGACAGGGGCATCTGCAAAGCTCATTGGAATACCGTCGGAAGCAGAATACATGGGATATGGCGTATCGGCCTGTGCAACGTGCGATGGGTTCTTTTTCAAGAACCAGCACGTCATGGTCATCGGCGGTGGCGATACTGCTATGGAAGAAGCAACCTACCTCACGAAGTTCGCTTCGAAGGTTACCGTGGTGCATCGGCGCAATGAGCTTCGGGCTTCCAAGGTGATGCAGGAACGAGCGTTCGGCAATCCCAAGATCGAATTCGTGTGGGACTCTGCAGTGGACGAAGTACTGGGAAAGAATGAAGGTGGGAAGAAAACCTTTACAGGTGTGCGACTGAAGAACCTCAAGACAGGAGCACTGGCGGATTTCACTTGCGATGGGCTCTTTCTCGCGATCGGCCATCAGCCGAACACGAAACTCTTCAAAGGTGTCCTCGACATGGACCCCGTTGGATATCTCATTACGAGACCTCACAGCACTGAGACAAACATCCCCGGCGTATTTGCGGCAGGAGATGTTGCTGATCCAACGTACCGTCAAGCTGTGAGCGCTGCCGGGAGTGGATGCATGGCGGCGATTGATGCAGAGAAGTTCCTCGTCCATCACGGCTGAACCGCAGTTGGCATTGTCATATCTTGCAACGGTCTAAGCCAGCTCGATGCTACGCAAGTCGGGCTGGCTCTCCTTTTTTTTGGGGGATGCTCCGGTTTAAATGTGACGCTTTGAAAACCTTGATTTAGCGGCACGTTCCTGATGTCCTACTTTACCGGAAATTCTTATTTGACTTTGAAATCGTCTCTTCGTATAATTATATGCATTTCAACAACTTATGCGATCTGGGGGTCTTGCCTCGAGACCGTTCATCGCACCGATCATCGTCACTGGTGAAAAATGTCAAATACGGCTAAGTGGGTTCTTGGGATTGTAGCTTTTTTCCTCCTGCTAGGTTGCTTGCTTGTCATATCCGTTGTCTCTATGGTATTTAGCGAGCCAGACGACGAAAGTGTTGGCACTTCCGGGGATCGCCTGGCCGTGGTGGAACTTGCTGAACCCATCATCGACTCACAAGACATCGTTCGTCAGTTCAAAAAGTACCGCGAAAACAAAGCTGTTAAAGGACTCGTGTTCAGGGTGGATTCGCCGGGTGGAGGGGTCTCAGCGAGCCAGGAAATCTACGAGGAAGTCCGGAAGACGCGCCAAGCCGGAAAGCCGGTCGTCGTTTCAATGGGCTCCGTCGCTGCCAGTGGTGGATACTATGTGTCGTGCGGGGCCTCAAAAATCGTTGCCAACCCCGGCACGCTAACCGGCAGCATCGGCGTCATTTTTCAGTTCCTTCACTTCAGTGAATTGATGAGTAAGATCGGGATCGATGCGTCGACGTTTAAGACGGGAAAGTTCAAGGATATTGGGTCGCCGTTCCGCAAGACGACGGACGAGGAAAAGAGGTTTTTCGACCAACTCCTAGGTGATGTTTACGACCAGTTTGTCACCGTTGTGG
>JAPLFP010000322.1 GCA_026390585.1 Ignavibacteriales bacterium
GAAGGCCGGCAGAGGCGTGTAGAGGTGATCTGGGAACATGTCAAAGGATGACCATCGCCCATCGACGAGTTGGTTCAGCCCTACGCGGGCCGCGGCTGCCATCTTCTTGGCGTCGTGCGCGGCCGTTGCGTGGATGGCGAACGACTACGTAAGCCTACGGGCGGAGGTGGATGCGGCGCGGTTGGCGCAGGCGCAGGCATTGACGATTCTGAACCCCCTGAGGGCCGCAGACGCGCAGCGCACGACGCTTTCCATCGCCAAGCGCGAGCAGGTCATGCGCCGCATTCGCATGTTATCCCTTCCGGAGGGCATGGCGATGCGAATCGCATTCGGCCTGTTTCAAGCCGCCACGCCGGACATCCGGTTCACCTCCCTGATCGTTGCTGGCCCACGACCAGATGCCGATGCCGGCCGTGCAATGACTGATGGCAGCGTCCATGTCAAGCCACTGCGCCTCGGGCTGCTTGCCTGCGACGATGACGTTGACGTAGTTGCGGCTGCGGAGGCAATGGTCGGTCACCGATAACAAGGTGTTGGCGTCGGGCGGCAGATAGACGCGGATGATTTCGGCTTTCTTGTTGACCACGTGGTCAATGAAGCCGGGGTCTTGATGGCTGAAGCCGTTGTGGTCCTGCCGCCAGACGTGTGATGAAAGCAGATAGTTCAGAGAAGCAATCGGTCGACGCCATGGAATGTGGTTCGCCACCTTGAGCCACTTGGCGTGCTGATTGAACATCGAATCGACAATGTGGATGAACGCCTCGTAGCATGAGAAGAATCCGTGACGACCTGTAAGCAGATAGCCTTCAAGCCACCCCTCACATTGATGCTCGCTCAACATCTCCATCACGCGGCCATCCGAGGCGATATGATCGTCGATCGGAATGATTTCCGCCGTCGAGCATCGGTTCGTCACCTCGAACACGGCAGCCCAGCGGTTCGAGCTTGTTTCGTCCGGGCTGAAGACGCGGAAGTTGGCGGGGTTCAGTTTAATCACATCCCGGATAAATTGGCCCTGAACATTGGTGGCTTCCGCGTCCACGGCGCCGGGCTTTGTCAGCTTCACCGCGTAGTCACGGAAATCCGGCAGGTGCAGGTCGCGCAAGAGCAGGCCGCCGTTGGCGTGGGGATTGGCGCTCATGCGGCGCTCACCTCTCGGCGCAAGCTCGGCGAGTTCAGGAATGAGCCGGCCCGCCTTGTCGAACAGTTCCTCCGGGCGATAGCTTTTCATCCACTTTTCCAAAATCTCCACGTGGCCCGGATGGCTCATTTCGCCCATTGGCACCTGATGCGAGCGGAATGTGCCCTCCGTCAGCTTGCCATCCACTGCCTTCGGACCCGTCCAACCCTTCGGCGAGCGCAGGATGATCATGGGCCAGTGCGGACGCTCTTGGAACCCATAATTCCTGGCGTCGTGTTGGATCCGTTGAATCTCGCCGACCACAGTGTCGAGCTTGGCGGCCATGAGTTGGTGCATCTCCATCGGATCGTCCCCCTCGACGAAATATGGGGTGTAGCCGTAGCCGCGGAAAAGAGCTTCCAACTCGTCGTGCGGAATGCGGGCAAGCACGGTTGGCCCAGCGATCTTGTAACCGTTGAGATGAAGAATCGGCAACACTGCGCCATCGCGGACAGGATTGAGGAATTTGTTTAAGTGCCAGCTTGTAGCGAGCGGCCCGGTCTCCGCTTCGCCATCGCCCACGACGCACGCGACGAGCAGGTCCGGATTATCGAATGCCGCTCCGAAAGCGTGCGAAAGTGAATACCCCAACTCGCCACCTTCGTGTATCGACCCTGGCGTTTCCGGTGCAACGTGACTCGGAATTCCACCGGGGAAGGAGAACTGTTTGAACAGCCGTTTCATCCCTTCCTCGTCTTGCGAGATGGCTGGGTACACTTCGCTGTATGTCCCCTCCAGATACGCGTTGGCCACAATCCCCGGACCGCCATGGCCGGGGCCGGTAATGTAGATCACGTTGAGGTCATGCTTCTTGATGACACGATTGAGGTGAGCATAGATGAAATTCAGTCCCGGCGTGGTGCCCCAGTGGCCGAGCAGGCGCGGTTTGATATGTTCCAGTCTCAAAGGCTTTTTGAGGAGCGGGTTGTCGTACAAATAGATCTGCCCAACCGCTAGATAGTTCGCGGCGCGCCAGTATGCGTCCAGCTTGCGGAGCGATTCCGAGTTCAGAGTCTTTGTATTCATGTTTCAATTCCTTTTGTTCAGCGCTCCACAATTGCTCACGCGGGCGCCCGACGCCCTTCGGCCTGTGCGGCGCACAGGCAGGCGCCGAAAATGAAGATGCATCCGGAAAGATAAATCCACAGCAGCAATGCCATGATCCCGCCGAACGCCCCATAGACCGCATTAAATGTGGCGAAGTTCCTGAGGTAGACCACGAATAGAATCTCCGCCGCCTGCAAGAGAGCGGTGGCACACAGGGTGGCGGCCCAGACCTCGGAAAAGCGCTTTGGCGTGCGCGGAGCCAGCCTGTAGAACAGGCTCAGACTGAAGAACACCACCAACAGCGGGATGAAGAAACTTCCCAAGGCATAAACCCTGGAACTGAAATCACTCAATGGAAAGAGCCAGTCCTTCGCCATTCTCATCAGCACCGGCATCACCATGCCCAGGAGAACCGCGCCCGTCGTGGTGCCGAGCAGCACCAGGCTTTTCAGCGGCAGTCGCCACCAATTGTAATCTGCCGTACCCCATGCGCGGTTGGTCGCGCAGACGAGAGTTGTGAAACATCGGTGGGCAACCCAGACAAGGATGAGAAACGCGACTACACCCGCCCGCCCGCGCGCGTTGATCACACCAGTGAGAGTACCAACAATGTGACGGTGCATCTCGTCACTAATCGGGATGTACTCTTCCATATAGGCAATGACTTCTTTCCCGGCCCTGTCCCGGTCAACAATGGACGAGGCAATCGTGACGACCAGGACCATCAGGGGAAACAGGGAAAAGAACGCATTGAAGCTGAATGCTCCCGCCCACTGTGCCCCGTCAATCCGCGAAAACTTTTTCAGGGCAAGAAAACATATGGTCCAAACCCTGCGAGTCTTTTGGTCAAGCTGGCCTAGCATGTTCATCTGACTCAGCCTTTCTTTGAAGCCGGGCGTGCCCCACAACCTCCACGATCTCCAGAATCGACAGCGCCATGAGCAGAAGGACCAATGGATTCTTGATGTTACTCAAGAGGCGCATCAGGGCAATTGACGCTTTTCTCGGGCAATCTCGTTCGTGCCGACCTTCTTCAAGCGAGAACCGGCTTCCGTCTCACTCAGGCCGCCGAGTTGCGATCCAAGCTCCTTCAGCAGAACGTCGGTATCGGTACGCGCCTTTTCCAGGAGTTGAACTGAATTCTGCGCGCCGTTCCCGCCAGGGAGATTGCCTGGGCGTTGAAAGGCGTTCAGAGGCTTCTTTGAAACTTCCATTCATGCCTCTGTTGTGTGGCATATCGTTTTGGATTTGTTGAGAGGTTTGCGAGAAACATCCGTGAGTTCAAATCAATGGGATTGCCACAAGGTTTGTGCGGCATCGAGTGGAACGGCAACGCCGGAGCAATGCGGTAATACTCGCGCTTTAAGCGGCGCGGCGCGGCAAATGGAGGCAAAAGAAGGTGCAGAAACGTGTGAAACGCTGTTTCACAGTACATTGTTTCAATGTGGAGCATTGCTGACGTGCATTCCCAAACTCTTCGCCTGAACGACACACTCGGGCAGTCGTTTGCGGACGAGACACAATCTTCGCATCTCAAAAGCCCCACAGCAACCAACTATGTTTTGCCTTATCCACAAGTGTTTTGAACCCAGCTGCACCTTCCCTCAAATTCACAAACGTCGAATCGAAATTCCGAGCGAAGCCGACCTTTGCATTATCCATGAGGCTTCTTAGCCCTGCAGAACCCTGTTTGAGATTAACAATGGAGGAATCGAAATTTCGAGCCAGGGATGGATCCATGAGCAGCCTTCCTATTGTTCCTTTTCCTGCTTGTATATTGTTTGTAATCTTAGCCAAATCACCTGTGATACTGGATGACTTGTCAATAGTCGCTTTAAGTGAGATCATAACATCGTCCATATTGATTGGCTGGAGTGTTTGGACAGTGTCGTTGTTTTCTATTATCCTTTTTCCGCCTGTCCCGGGGTTTATGATCAAAATTCTATTCCCCATAAGTCCCTCCGAGCCAATGCTCGCAATCGCATCCTTCTTTATGAACTTTCGAGTGGCTTCATCAATGACTATTTCTACTCTAATGGATGTATCACTCACGATCCTGATGTTTTCCACACTCCCCACATTTATTCCTGCGAGCCGGACGTTGTTTCCTGCTTGAAGTCCGGAGACATCTCTGAATACTCCGCTTACGCGAAACGTGCTTCTGAATAATTGCTGCCTCTCACCGATAAAGTATACTCCTACGATGAAGAGTGTTATTCCAAGGGAAACAAATATTCCCAGTCTGAGCCTGTTACTTGTGGTTGTTTTCATGTGATCTACTCTCATTATTTGTTGATGTATTATTCAAAGAATGATCGTATCCATGCATCTTTCGAGTTCGCGAGGTCTTTGAATGACCCTTCTGCAGCGCACATGCCATCTTTGAGCACGATGATTCGGTTTGCCGTGAGCCTGGCGCATTCTATATCGTGTGTGATGATGATAGACGTAGTGTCATATTTGTTTTGTACTTCCAGGATGAGCCTGCTAATCTCCTTTGAGGTTATAGGATCCAACCCTGTTGTGGGTTCATCATAGAGCATGATCTCAGGTTTCAAGATCAACGTTCGGGCCAAGCCTAGCCTCTTGCGCATACCACCGGAAAGTTCTGACGGCGTCTTATCAATCGCTGCGGCAAGCCCCACATTCTGCAATGCTTCCTTTACCAGCGAGTCCAATGTCTCGGTCGACATTGAATCTAGTTGCCTCCTCAGCGGGAATTCAAGGTTCTCTCTGACGGTCATGGAATCATAGAGGGCAGCGCTTTGGAAAAGGAACCCTATCTTTTTGCGCAGGTCGATGAGTTCCTGATCCCGGAGTTCTGAAATATTCTGCCCAAGGATGGCAAGCTTGCCATCATCATGGTCGATCAATCCCACAATACATTTTATGAGTACTGACTTACCGGTTCCGGATTGGCCAAGAACAACGAGGCTTTCTCCTTTATGAATCACCAGATGAATGTCCCGCAACACCCGATTATTCCCAAAGGATTTCCGGAGATGATCCATCTCGACGACAACACGACCGTCATGCTTGCTATCATGTGCGGATACTGCTGCTTGAGGTGTCATTGTTTTTCATTACTCGATTCAGTTTTGAAGCAAACTTGTCAGTTGTACTGCTATCATATCTATGATGAAGACCATTAACGATGCGAATACCACGGCTGAGTTCGCCGCTTTCCCAACTCCTTCTGTTCCCTTGTTTGAATTGTATCCTTTGTAACATCCTATAAGTCCGACTGCAAATCCGAAGAAGAAAGTCTTAATGAACGCCGGGAACAGGTCGCTGAACTGGAGACTTTGAAATACCTGCGAAAAAAACAGGTGAGAGCTTACATTCCCTTTCAGGTTAACGCCGATGAATGATCCGCACAAACCAATCGCATCGGCAAAAACCACCAGGAGCGGAAGCATCAATGTTGCAGCAAGCACCCTTGTCACAACGAGATACTTAAATGGATTGGTCCAGGATACCTGCATCGCATCGATTTGTTCGGTGACGTTCATCGATGCCAGCTCTGCCCCGATTCCCGACCCAACTTTTCCCGCAAAGATGAGTGCGGTGATCGCTGGTCCTATTTCCCGTATAATGGAAACAGCTACCATCGCAGGCAACCACGATTCCGCACCAAACTGTGCCAGCGTGGGTCTTGACTGAATGGTAAGCACCAGGCCCATGATAAAGGCAGTAATGCCCACCAAAGGAAGAGACCTGTAACCGATCAGATACGATTGCTTCATCAGTTCATTAAACTCATACGGCGGTTTAAATACCTCTTTGAAAAAGCGCAAAGTGAAAAGTGTGATCGAAGCCACGTCCAGGAAGAATCTCTTAACTACTGAATGAGAAATAGTCTCCCCAAAATTCTCCGGGATGACTTCTGCTTCATGGTGTTCCTTGGGGGACTGTTGCGATAGTGTGTTTTCCATTGTCGTTATGTCTTCATTTATCAAGATTGAACCATCCGGCGCGGATTTGTGCTCGCATTTTCACGCGCCATGGACTATAAGGTCTAACCCGACCAACACACGCTCTGTATCAGAAAGATCACCAATGATGTTCCTTGCCGGCCGGGGCAACTTACGTACTAGTGTCGGCACAGCGAGGATTTGGTCATCACGAGCGAGTTGTGGATGCTTCAGAAGGTCAATCACTTCTATATGGTATTTGTCCTTCAATTGTTCTTCACAAATCAATTTGAGATTGTTGAAAGCGGTGATGGCTTTTGGAGTCTGCCCGGCAACATACAAACGTAAGACCCACTTGGATCTCCTTGCTTTTGATGACTGTTTGGCTCGCCGGCTGGTATTCGATGTCTTCTGTTTTGCTTTCACAGGAGGTTCCTTTTCATATTCATTTGTTTCTTGTTTGTGCCGGTTGCTTTTTATAAACATCACCTCTTCGACTCTTGGCCATTCTTACCTTGTCTTGAGTGAAACGTTCATTCCTTGCCTTTTCAATCCCGATAACTTTGAGCGCTTCTGATTCTTCAGCTTCAAATTCAGATCGTAGCACAACAATCTGAGCTTCCATTGCTTCACGCTTACGCTCTAATCCGAATTGTTTGCTTCCAATTTCCTGCTGACGCAATAATTGTTCCGCATCGTCTTTCGTCTCTTGTGATAATCGCGCCGAGCCTGTCAAGACACCGTCCGCGCCAACATAGACATCAAGCAGTTCGATACCGTGGTTTGTCAGCCTGAACTCGCGAATCTGATTGGAGTGCGCCATACCGCGGGATTTAAGCACATACAAGCCTCTGTTACGTTCACCTCCTATTTCAATATCACGCAGAAGCAACCACGTATCTATCAAGGATGAGATGTAAATATCGGTACCGTCCATATCCTCGCCGGCAGAAGTGAGACTTGTGAAGAATGCAGTGATCCGCTTCATCTTCAAAAAATCTACAAGGCGCAGTAACATTATTTTGACTTCAGATTGGTTCTCTCCTGTCACGAATGCATTAATAGGGTCGAGGATAACGACGTTAGGTTCATAGTTATTGATCATTTTGATACTCGTCGCCAGGTGAGTTTCCAAGCCATAGAGTGTCGGACGTGTTGCATGAAACTGAAGCAATCCTTTTTTCACCCACGGTTCTAAATTTATTCCAATTGAACGCATATTGCGCACAAGCTGACTAGGGGATTCTTCGAAAGTAAAAAAGAGAACGCGTTCTTCCCTCGTGCATGCCGCTTCAACAAATTGCGCGGCAATGCTCGTCGTGCCCGTACCGGCGGTGCCTGAAACAAGCACTGTACTGCCGCGAAAGTAACCTTTGCCGGAGAGCATTGTGTCAAGACGC
>JAPLFP010000100.1 GCA_026390585.1 Ignavibacteriales bacterium
CTGCCATTGACCAGTTGCGCCACCAAATTCCCGAGAACGCTGTAGGTGTTCAAAATAACTTTGCTGTCCTCCGGGAGTCCACAGTGAATTCGCACGGACGCATTGAACGGATTGGGGTATGCTTCGCTGAGTGTGTAATGATCCGGGATTGTGCCAAGTGCCCGTTCGACTACCGTGAGAGGCTCTGAGTCAATGATGAATCCGTCCGGGAGATTGGCAGATCCTCCTCCGGGTCCTGCATTCGTGACCACGACGGGTCGAGGTCCACGTGCGGCTGAGGGGTCAACGGAAATATCTGCCTGAAGCATCGTTGGGCTGTTGACAGTCAGGTTTGTCACCGCCAGGTCTGCCCCGAAACTGAGATTCGTGACCCCGCTGAAAAACTGAGTCCCATTCACTGTCACATTCAAGTGACTTCCTGGAGCTGCTCTGCCCGGCGTCACCCTGACGATTGTCGGAGCTGGATTTACTATGAAGAACGCTCCTGAGAGGGTGGCCGTACCGCCTCCAGGCGGAGGATTACATATGCTCACATCTCTCACCCCAGGAGCCGAAGAAACCGGGATCGAGATATGTGCATTCGCTTCCGAGAGGCCTGGTACGTCAAATGCGTCGAGCGTTACACTCGTGCCGAAGTTGATCGTTGTCGTGCCTGCGATGAAGTTACTCCCGTTCAAACTCACAGACAGAGACTGCCCGCGCATCCCAACGCCGGGATTCAGGCCGGTCAACGTCGGCGCGGGATTGCATATCGTGAATGCATTCGTCAACAACGCCCCGCCTCCGCCTGGTGCAGCGTTTTTCACGGTCACATTCCGTGCGCCAAGAGCCGCACAGGGTTCTATGACAATGGTCGACGAGAGTCGCGCGGCAGTGATCACTTTGCAGGAATTGACGAGGATGTTTGGACCAAAGTCCACTGTTGTCATCCCATCGAAGAAATTCTGTCCAACGATTGTCACTGCCACAGATAGTCCTCGGTAGCCCACCAAAGGCGCGATGCCGAGGAACGCCGGGGAAGGATTTGTCACTATGAACGAAGCAGCAAGTGTTGCGCTTCCACCTCCAGGGGGCGAGTTCGTGATCGTGGCATTTCGCGACCCGGGAGTTGCATCGGAGGCAATGCTGAGGTTCGTTGTTGCCTGGTTGAAACTGTTCACGCTCAAGGAGTTGACGGTCACCCCATCCCCAAAAGACGCACTTGTTATGTCCGTGAGGAAGTTCGCCCCGACCAAAACAATATCCAACGTTTGGCCTCTGATGCCACTCGTCGGAGAAATGCTCAGGAGCGACGGCGCCGGATTCGCGATAGTGAAAGCATTCGACAGCGTCATCGTCCCGCCACCAGGTGGTGAATTCGTAATGACGACATTCCTCGGACCAAAAGCCGCGTCAGTGGCGATGCTGATGTTGACAACCATTTCCGTCTGGCTAACAACTGATTTCGAGTTCACGCTGACACCCAGTCCGAAACTCACCTGCGTCGAGCTGCCAACAAACCCCGATCCCATGATGGACACATCGAGAGTCTGTCCACGCGCTCCGCCAAGCGGGTTTAGACGTGTCAGCATCGGTTCAGGGGATTTCACTTCAAAAGCATCGGCCAGCGTTGCTATTCCGCCTTCGGGGCCGGAATTCACGATAACCACATTTCTCGGCCCTGCTGCAGCCGTGAGATCAATCGCAATATGCGCCGTGATCTGTGTTCCACCACTATCGATTGCCATCGATTTCACACTAATGCCATTCCCAATGCTTATGGTGGTCACACCGTCGAAGAAATCCGATCCGCTCATTTCGAGAACGAGTATCTGGCCAAGGATCCCTGCGCTCGGCGTGATCGCTCTGAGATTGGGTGGAGGGTTCTGAACCGTGAAACCACCAGGGATAACTGACGTGCCTCCGCCCGGACCAGAATTCATGACGACGACATCCCTCGATCCTGGAATGGCATTTCGTTCGATCGAGAGGTAAGCAAACAGCTGGCTTGGATTGCCGATAGTGACCGAATGGACGACAATGCCTTCACCGAGATTCAGTGTCGTTGCTTCTGAAACGAAATTCGTCCCTTGCACCAAAAGGTTGTACGTCTTCCCTCGATACCCCGATGTGAAAGACGTGCTGACAATGGCTGGGGCGGGATTGTTCACAGCAAATACTCCCTTCAGCATCGCTGACCCCCCACCAGGTTCCGGATTCGTAACAACGACGTCCCTTAATCCCAGCGTCGCATCATATGCGATGGTAATCGAAACATTCATTTGCGTGGGACTCGTTACCGTGCTCGAGTTGACGATCACGCTGGTGCCAAAACTCACACTGGTCAATCCTTCGAAAAAGCTGGAACCTGTGAGAACCACTGTCATCGTTTGCCCCCTGGCGCCACTTGCCGGAGCAACACCGGTCAGTGTTGGCATAGGCGACGTGATGATGAAACCGCCGGTCAGCGATGCTGTGCCGCCCCCTGGAGCTGCATTCGTGACGGTCACGTTCCTTGCACCTGGTGTTGCTGTCGCTGTGATCGTGATGCCAGCCGTGATTTGCGTGCCTGCGGAATTCGTATTTGCGGTGTTCACAGTTATTCCATCGCCAAAGCTCACCGTACTCACACTATCAAGGAGATCAGACCCTCCAAGTATCACTCTCATGGTCTGACCCGGAATTCCTGAGGACGGGCTGACGTTCGCAAGCGAGGGGAATGGATTCACGACTGCGAAGTAAGCCGGTAAGGTCGCCACACCGCCCCCAGGCGCCGCGTTAACAACGCAAATATCTCTCAATCCAAGGGACGCATCCCTCGCCACAGAAATATCCACGAACATCTGGTTCGGATTGCTGACCGCCAACGAATTCACAACGATCCCGAGTCCAAAACTCATTGTCGTCGCGCCAGGAATGAAACCAGATCCATTGACAAGAAATCCCATCGTCTTCCCACGCTGCCCTGATGTGGCAGAGAGGCCCCGGAGCGTTGGAGCGGGATTCTGGACGAGGAAAACAGCTGCCAGCGAAGCGCTCCCGCCACCTGGCGAGGGTATCGTCACCTCAATATCCCGGGGTCCCCCCGCGGTCATTGGAGAAATGGCAATCGCGACGCGCAGTTGTCTCGGGTTGTCGACCATCACCGAGTTTACCGCGATCCCCTGACCGAGGGACACTTTGGTTTGCCCTTGAATGAAATTCGTTCCCTGTATTGTAACGGTAAGGCTCTCTCCGGATAGAGCGGACGTCGGTGTGACACTGGAAATTGTTGGTTGCAGGTTCAGCACACGGAACCCGCTTTTCAGCGTCGCCGTGCCTCCACCTGGAGGGCTATTTGTCACCGAGACATCACGAAGGCCGGCCGCTGTGGTGGCGACAATTGACAGTCGAGCCTGAATCCTATCACGTGTCGAAACGGAAATCGAGTCCAGCGTGATGCCATCGCCGAAGCTGACAGTCGAGACTTTCTCAAGGTAGTTCGATCCAGTAAGAACAACATGAATACTCTGTCCCAACCATCCGCTATCGGGGCTGACTGCCGACAATGTGGGCACTGGGTTCGTGACCAAGAACGCCGCTATCAGGGTGGCGACTCCGCCGCCGGGGGAAGTGTTCATGACGGTAACATCGCGCGGTCCCGGAATTGCGTCAGATTCAACCGTCACCTTGATCGACAACATTGTAGAACTCGGAACAAATATTGTGTCAATACTTATTCCGTCGCCAAAGTTAACCCTGCTTGTATCCCGAACAAAATTCGTCCCCAAGATCGTCATCCAGAATGAAAGACCCCGAGCGCCAGAGGTTCGCGAAAGTCCTGAAAGTGCCGGAGGTGGATTCGCCACTGTGAAGGCGTCGAGAAGACTCGATGTGCCCCCTCCAGGGGCAGGATTGACTGCCATGATATTCCTTACACCGAGAGCTGCACCAGAAGAGATGAAGATCGTTGCAGCAAGCCCTGTGTCGGCGGTAATGGCCGAAGATTTCACCTGGACGCTGTCACCGAAGGATAGAGTGGTCGAGCCAGCGACGAAACCCCTTCCACGCAATGTGACATTGAGAGATTGACCCCTCACCCCGCTTGATGGTTCCACGCTTGCTACGCTGGGCACAGGGTTAAGGTGCAGCCGTACTTGAAAGGCAACAGGGAGCATAGCAGTGCCAGCCCCGGCATTCGTTACTGACACATTCCGGTAGCCGGGTGTGGCCAGCGATGAAATTGCGATAGTGGCTACAATGCAAGTCGACGAGCTGACGGCAAAGGAATTCACAGATATGCCCGTTCCGCCGAAAGAGAGGGCGCTCACTCCACGAACAAAACCGGTGCCTTTTAGCTCAATCGTGAGCGACGAACCGGGCTCACCAAAAGATGGATTGACATTGGCGAGCGTAGGTACAGGGAAAGGCTCGCCGGCCGTCCATCGCGAGAGTGAGTTGACCTCTTCAACGGTGACACTTTTGCTCGGCACATCGACAACACTGCCAACAGTTATCCATGACAACCCGCCGTCTGTGGATTTGAACAGCTTCAGATTCGCGGCCGATATGCCATTGAGGTCACACGTGCTGTAGTGAAACACAAGAGTCGCAGCAAGGGCGCTGTCCAGGGCTGGCGTGATGTCAAAGTATCTGAGAAGTGATATCCCACCTGCCAGAGTTGAGGCCGATCCAGTCACGCGGGAGACAGTCGTGAGGCCAGGTGCAGCACCACCTGCGTTGATCTCAATGCCCAATCCGCCAAAAGTCTCTTTCTTGCCGGCTGTGAGAGTCCGAGTCGCACGGAGCTGGCCGACGACGGAGTAAGGATCTGTTTCAATGATCGTTGCTGAAGCCCCGAGTGTCAACGCGTTGGTGCCAGTGATGAGATTCCCGCCAATGACGCCCACCGTTCCATTGGCGGTGGCTCCTGTGCCGAGTGTAACACCGCCTGAGTTGCTAATTGTCAGGTCCATGAGCGCAGAAGCATCACGGGGAATCTCCGGACCCGTCTTAACTTCTACACTCCCAACATAGGTCACGTTTATCTGTGGCCCGAAGTTCGGCGTCCCGGTCAATGAACCAGTTTCTCTCACGATCGAAGCGGAAGGAGCCAATGTCAGGTTTAAGCCAGAGCTGAAAACGCCTTTTCGGAGGGTGAGCACTCCTGAGATACTCGCAGTCGAAAAGAGTGAGATCCCCGCGGGATTGTCGATTTCCAAGTCTCCATAGGGGACCGGGGCAATTGTTTGACTGGAAGAACCGCGATATATGATTGTACTGTTGCTCTTGAGAGCCGTCGTTTGACTCACAACCAAAGGCGTCCCAGAACCGATCAGGGTGTGCACACCCTCTATAGTGGCGGCGCAACCAGACGTGATTGTGAGAGAGCTCCAGATCCCTGTTCCAGCGATAGTTGCCGCACCAGAGGCGAACACTGCGGATGCAGTAATCGAATCATTGTTCACCAAGGTTTTCGAGTCTCCTTCGAATGAGATACTCCCCGGGGCGCTGATCGAACCCAAAACTGTGAGATCCTTCAGGACTTTCATCACTTTTCCAGCAGCGATCTGCACAGTTGCCCCAGCACCTACGGTGAGATTCTGAACCGCGACAAGTCCATTGCCAAACGAAATGGTGGAGCCTCCTCCGATCGTTTGAGGATTTGCGCCACTGAAGTTCACCGATCGGTTTGTTGGTGTCGTCAGTGACCCATAGACTATGAGATCACCCTTGAAATTCAGATTACCGTGGATCGCCCCCGACGTCGCCAGCGAGTAGGATCCACTCGACGAAACAGTGAACGCACCGTTGAACGTGTGCGTGCCTTGGTTCGTGCTCCCGCTCCCTGTCCAGATCCCGTTCACGATCGTGCTCCCTTGGACAGTGATGTCGATCTCAAATCCCCCGGTACTCCATGTCACTCCTTTTCCGATTTCGAGGAGACCACACACCGTCAGTGATCCCGACGATGCCGAATTGGTATAGGTTTTGGAGCTTACCGACGCAAGCTTCAAGTTCCCGTACGTCCGACCTCCCAGCGAGGGCGTTCCAGAATCCCGATACTCGAATGTGCTTGATGGGCTGATCGTTCCGGCATTGAGGGCAGTCGAGATTCCGCTCGAAGAGTTGTGGATGAACGCTGCCCCACCGTTCAACACCCAAGTTGCGCCGGTGTTCACGGAAAATGTTCCTTGGTTCAGAAGTGTTCCATTGACCGTGAGGTCGGTCCCAGGAGCGTTGGCGATCGTCAGAGTCTGCCCAGAATTAATCGTTACTTGGCCATCAATCACGGTGGAATCGATCGCGACACTTTGTGTCACGGTGACCGTGTGCCCAGAGGTGACGATAGTACACACGGCGCTACCAGAGGCAGGAGTTGTAGATGTCGCCGCCCGCCACGTCTTACCATTGTCAGTAGAGATCTCCCACGTTGAAGGAGTGTTCCAGTTTCCGTTGGAGCGTGAACGGTAGCGATCGATGGAGGCCAGATTATCCCTACGAACTGCATGCGTCATCACATTTTGCGACCACAACACATCAGGAAAAGACAGAAACATCAGAAAGAGGCTGAGGAAAAAGCGAGAGTAGTTCATGGCACCCCCCTGCTCGATGAAGTGAGAGGAATTAATTAAGCGGAAAGAAGATTTGTTAATGAAATCGACGCGACCGAACAACGATCGCGATAGGCACTGGATGTTTAGCGAATGAAGTGAGGCTCTTAGAGCAGTTGTGTTCTGCTAGGTTGCGTACGCGTGGAGAATGAAGACTTCTTGCGGGTCTATGGGCGATATTACCAAAGGCCAAGGGGAATTTCAAGCTAAAAGCATTGGCATTCCCGCGTTGACGATAAGGTCAAGCCATCAGAGAGCGATGAATACCCTCGATGTGGTGTCAGGACTTTGCTCCTGACACGCCTCTGGCATGTCGCTGTCAGGAGGAAACTCCTGACAGCAATCATGGGTCTTCTTCCAAGCATTTAACATGATGATGAAATATCCAAGCAGGGGAAACTCGAACGGAATTCTACACGGAAACGGCAAGGACCACTAGGCACAAAAAAAGGGACACTCTCTTGCGAGACTGTCCCTTGATGCCCAATGAGGAGAGAACATTGGATGAAGATGGATCAGGAGGCTGTTCAAAAAGCGTCTTCGTCATTTCGACCGCAGGGAGAAATCTTTCTTTTCATTCAGATTTCTCAGTCGCTTCGCTCCTTCGAAATGACAAATTTGGCTTAAAGGACCACCTCGATCTATTTCACAAGAACGGCCTTTCTGGAGGCGATGAACTTCCTCGCCGACTCGAGCGACTCTGCATACATCCTGATGAGGTAGACACCACTCGGAAGATTGTCGGCATGCCACTGCAACTCGTAGAAGCCTTTCGCTCGATCGCCGTTGATCAACTCCGCCACAACATTCCCCAACATATTGTGAATGTCCAGCTTAATTCTGCTTTGTTCGGGCAAGCCGAAGCGGATTCGTGTCGACGGATTGAAGGGATTGGGATACGCTTCCTGAAGAAAGAACTGATCAGGAACCACACCCGTGTTTTCCTCTACTAAGGTTGCAACACCTGTGCCAACCGTAAATCCTAGGGGCAAATTCGCGGATCCGCCCCCGGGACTTGCATTGATGACCGTAACTGTACGAGACCCAGAAGCAGCCAACGACGACAAAGTAATATTTGCCAGGATTTCCGTCGAACTCTTTACAACGACGCTGTTGACAACGATATCAGCGCCGAAATTCAATGAAGTCACACTGGTGATAAACTGTGAACCGGTAACAGTGACGTTGACAATACTACCGCGATTCGCGCTGAGAGGTGAAACGCTCGAAATCGTCGGAAGTGGATTGTTAATGGTGAATCCGACTGCAAGTAAGGCTGAGCCGCCTCCTGGCGAACCATTCGTTACCGTCACATCGCGTCCCCCAGCAGCTCCCACAAATGCGACGGTGATGTTGGCGTTGATTTGCGTGAAGCTTGTCACCGTTAGAGAGTTCACGGTGACATCGGTCCCGAGCGTCAGCGTACTGGTTCCGGCGACAAAGCCCGTCCCCGTGATCACGACATCAAGTGTTTGTCCGCGTGCTCCAATCGCAGGCGCGATCGTCGAAAGCGTCGGAGCGGGATTCGCCACGTTGAACACGCTCACCAGCGTCGCCGTTCCTCCACCGGGTGGAGCGTTCGTCACGCTCACGCTGCGAGTACCGACACTCGCGCTTCCCGCTATCGTTATGTTCGCAATGGCGGTTGTGGGGGACGAGACTGTCAGCGAATTCACGGTAATGCCGACTCCGAAGGATGCCGCGGAGACGCCAGTCGCGAAGTTGGTGCCGGTCATGGTTACGTTCAATGTCTGACCGCGGCCTGCAGAATACGTACTGAGAGATGTCAACGTCGGCACAGGGTTCGCCACGGCGAATGCACCCGCCAGTGTTGCTGACCCGCCACCGGGACCGCTATTCGTGACTGTCACGCTCCTCGAGCCAGCGGTCGCGCTGGACGCGATCGTGATGCCCGCTGTGAGGTGTGTTCCGGTGCTGTCAACCGTCACAACTCCCACGCTGATGCCTGCGCCGAAACTGATGCTGCTTGCTCCGTTGAGAAAGTCCGTCCCCGTCACCACGACGCTCAAGCTCTGCCCGATGTCACCCGTGTTGGGAGATGCACTGAGCACCGTAGGCAAAGGATTCTGGACTTCGAACGCGCCGGCGAGGGTAGCAGTTCCACCCCCTGGACCGGAGTTCATTATTGTCATGTCCCGTAGGCCCAACGCGGCATCACGAGCAACAAAAAAGCTCCCCGTGATCTGCGTCGCGCTGACAAATGTCGCAGAGACGAGTGTCAAACCAGGCGCAGGAAGAGCGATCGTGACACCGGGTATGAAGTTTGACCCGGTGAGAGTCACGTTCGCCAGTCTTCCTCTCGCCCCAACTCCAGGCACAACACCCGTAATCGTCGGAGCCGGGTTATTGACGATGAACCCTCCCGGCAAGATCGAAGTGCCTCCCCCCGGCAGTGGGTTTGTCACTGTCAGATCCCGTATGCCTCCTATCGCTGTCGATGAAATCGAGATCGCTGCACTCATCTGTGTCGAGCTATTGACAGTGAGCGTGTTCACGGTGATCCCCGCACCGACGTTCAACGTCGTCTGACCCGATATGAAACTCGTGCCGGTAATCGTAAGCGTCACAGTTTGCCCGGACACAGCCGACGGTGGGGTTACACTCGCAATTGTCGGAGCCGGATATACAACGGAAAAAGCAGCAGGAAGAGTTGACGTCCCGCCTCCCACACCCCCGTTCGTGACGACCACATCTCTTGATCCGATGGATGCGCCGGGCGCAATACTTATGTTCACGGTCATCTGCGTCACACTGTTCACGGTGACTGTGTTGGTAGTAATCCCGGATCCCAGACTGACTGAAGTTATCCCCGTAAAGAAGTTCGTGCCTCCGACAACCACGTTCAGCGTCAGGCCCAGGCCACCTGTGGACAGGACGATGCTCGTGACCGTCGGACCAGGCGACGTGATGCTGAATGCGCCTGTTCTTGTTGCACCAGGGACTCCAGGATTTGTGACGGTAACGTTTCGCGGACCAGGTGCCGCATCAGGGGCGATCGTTATTCTCGCGATGATTTGTGTTCCGGCGCCATTCACTGTCGTCGAATTGACCGCGACCCCAGATCCAAAACTCACTGTGCTGGCGCCGTCGAGGAAGTCAGATCCCATCAGAGTGTCGCTAAGAATCTGGCCTGCTCCGCCTGACGTCGGTGATACGGACGTGAGCGTCGGAATCGGGTTCACAACTTCGAATGCGGCTGGCCGTGTCTGCGTGCCGCCCCCTGGCAAGGCATTCGTCACGGTCACATCCCGAGAACCAAGCGCAGCATCCCGCGCAATTGAGATGTCTGCGAACAACTGGCTTGGATTGCTGACCGTCAACGAGGTGACCGTTACTCCAGATCCGAAGCTCATCGTTGTGGCCCCTGGAACAAAGCCGCTGCCGTTGACGAGCAATCCGAGCGTCTTTCCGCGCGCTCCTGTGGTGGCCGACAAGCTTGTTAAGGTCGGAGGAGGATTGATGACACTAAAACTTCCAGTCAGCGTCGCGCTCCCGCCGCCAGGTGAAGCGTTCGTGACTGTCACGTCACGCAAACCACCAGTCGTCGCTGAAGAGATCGAAATCGAAAGACTCAATTGAGTACGGCTGTTTACAGTTGTCGAATTGACAGTGATCCCGGCACCAAGGCTCACACTCGTCTGTCCGGCGAAGAAATTCGCTCCCGTTACAGTGAGAGACAGCGTCTGACCTGAAAGAGAGGAGGTTGGGGCAACGCTGGTGATCGTCGGAGCCGGGTTTGCCACCGCAAACGCTGCAGGAAGCGTGCTGGTGCCTCCACCGGGGCCAACATTCGTAACGGAAATGCCTCGTATGCCAGGTGCCGCACCGGCCTTGATCGTGAGTTGCGCTGTTAACGTTGTGGGATTCACCACTATCAACGAGGAAACCGAAATGCTGTCACCAAAGGAGATTGATGTGACCCCGCTGAAGAACCCGGTCCCCTGAAGAGTCACGGAGAGCGTTGTCCCCCGAATTCCACTGGAGGGCAAAACGCTGGAAAGCGTGGGGACAGGGTTGTTAACCGTGAATGCACTCGGGAGCGTCGCAGTGCCTCCACCGGGAGCGGAATTGGTAACAGACACACTACGCGCACCAAGGCTAGCACCTCGTGTGATGTCGATCTGAGCTGTCAACGACGTTGGACTTCCGATCGTCACTGAAGAGACTGTTATGCTGTCCCCGAATGACACGCTCGTCACGCCAGTCACAAACCCGTTCCCCTGCAACGTGACAGGAACCGATTGTCCCCTGCTTCCGCTTGACGGTAGAACACCTGTGAGTGTTGGCAGCGGATTCCCCACTGAGAAACTGCTGGCAAGCGTAGCCGTTCCATAAGATGTCAACACAGAGACATCCCGAGGGCCGGTAGGGGCCGAGCTGCCAATTGTTATGTTCGCAGTGATCTGAGTCGACGAATTCACGGTTACACTGTTCACGGTGATGCCTGTGCCGGTGAAGGTAACAGTGTTCGATCCGTATCCGAAGTTGGTACCGGTCAGAATGAGGTTGAGAGTGCTTCCCGTTGAACCAGATGCTGGCGATACATTGATGAGAGTCGGTATCGGGACAATACTCGCTGCAGTCCAACTGGAGAAGGAGTTGATCCCGGAAAGCGTTATCGAATGTGAAGACGTATTGACCGTGCCGCCTTGATTCGACCACGTCGAGCCACCATCGGATGACTTGTAGAGCTGGAGCGCGGATTCGTCTGCTCCATTGAGCTCGTTGCTTGCGTAATGGAAAACCAATCCTGCATTGAGACCGGTCGGCGCCGAGATGTCAAAGTACCGTTTGACTGAAGTTGCGCCCGCCACCGTCGGTGCGACGCCCGTCGTCCGCTGCACAGAAATGGTGGGCCACCCGAAGGACTGCATTATTTCCACACCCATCCCCCCATAATTCTGGTTGATTCCGCTGGAGCAAGTGCGTGAAGAATACAGAATGCCTAGAACCGCGAAAGGAGCCGTCTCACTCATGTGTCCATACTCTGCGAGAGTGAGCGTATATGACCCGGTCGTCAGATTCCCGCGCGTCACGTTCAGGTTGCCTTCAACGGTCGTGTTATCGGAAAGGCTTGCATTCGCGGGATTATCGAGCTGCAGATCGCCATAGTCAAGAGGTGCGATGGTCTGATGACTTGATCCGCTATACACCACGGAACTGCCGGGGTACAACGAAACCGCCAGCTGTGAAGCTGAGATGCCCCCTTTGATGGTGAGCGTGCCATAGACCCAAAGGCCCGGAGACGAGGAGCGAGCCCGCAGCGCTTCAGTCGCTGTCACTCGATTCTTTGTCCGCACAGAGTATTCTCCTCCTACGCCAGCCTCCACCGTGAGCACGTATCCGTTGCTGACAACGAGCTCCCCGCCACTATCAATTGTAGTACTCTTCACTGTTATGTTTTGGGAGAGCGTCACTGTGTGTCCATACCGAATGACGATGTTTTCACTGCCGGTGGGTGGCGAGGACGGTGGACCCCAAGTTTCGCCACGGCATTCCCATGTCAACACATCGTCCCAGTTGCCTGACTGCACTGATCTGTACGAGGACTGACCATTTGCGCCAGAAAACGCAAGCACAGAGGCAAGTATCAAGATCGCAATGATTCGTGCAAGTTTCATTGACTCACACCAAGTTAGAATAATTCGCGAGAATTGAGAGGATTAGGTCTCTTGGCGAAGTGCAAGATGTAACAATGCCACTGCCCCCTTCTCTTGGCATTGCAGGAGCTCTGATATCGTCAATGGTCTGGCGGCTGGAGCATGAGGCTGGTCGTCGTGACACAAACACTCCTCGGTGATCCGGAATGTTGATTTCTCATGATCGACAACGGGCCTCAGGTCAATATTATGGAAGGTTACAAAGAATGTCAAGTAATGGCGACCTGACACGAGGGAGCGTCAAGCCGGCGTAGAGCAAAGGCAAGGAGTGATGACAGGCTGGACTTGCTGTTTTCTTTTTTTGCTGGTGTCAAGGGATATTGCAGCATCAGGTTTTATTGTTTAAAAGCGATTGCCCCCGGTATGATCCCTGCCGTAAAACGTTTCATCTCAACCCCTTTCGAGTCAATGATGGCAACTTCTCCCAACTGCACATAGTCCTTCGGATCTGTCGCATAAAGCCGATCCGTCGCATCGTCGATGGTGAGACTGTAGGCCTGCATCGTGGAGAACGGCGTTCCCTCGACATTGAGCGTTGAAGAAGTGAACGAGAACCGGATGATGCCCGTCTTGCCGACGAAAAAACCGTACCCTTTGCCACTCACCGTCATATGACCGGGATGGCCATAGGTCACCACAGGCAAGATGGCTTTGGTGATGACTACGTCATTGTCCGAAGTGATGACGGAAATCGAGCCAGGCGTGTCATTGGCAGAGTTGCTGTAGTCCGATTTTCCGTCGCATTTCACAATCACCACGTTGTTCGGTCCCACTCCAACTTCGCTCGGGCTATCGCCAACCACAACCGTCTTAATAAATGCACCGGTTCCGGCATTGAGTACGGTGACAGTATTGTCATAACCATAGCCGGAGTTACAGACATAGAGCTTGCCGTTTGCGCTGGCAATGCCTTGTGGATTTGCACCTACTTTGACGCGGTCAAAAACAATCTGCAACGTGGATGGATTGAAGGCGGTCACAGATGAATCCATGACGTTCGTAACATAAGCCTTGGCGTCACTCAAGATCACGATCCTATATGGGGATCGTTGTCCCGGCAGTAGAAAAGTCCCAACCGATTTGTTATCGGCGGTGGAGATCACCTCCACCTTCTGAGATCCGTTCACGACGATATAGGCCTTACCCCCATAGATCGCGATGTCGTTTCCAGTGTCGCCCAGATCCCGGCCGTTGGCAAGAGTGAAGACATTCTGATACGCCTTGTTGGAATCTGGCATATAGAACGTCAGGGACGCGTTCCCGCGCTGAAAATTACCCTCATTGACGACGTACGCCCCCGTGGGGGCTCCCGGAGTGGAGCCTGTGGGACCGGCGGGATTCGACTGACATCCGGCCATCATCGCAATGACCAGAAACAACAAAGCGCACATGATGCTGGTTCGGTTTTTCATTCTTTTCCTTGAATGTTTTCACCTCAGTAGTCGAGGAGCACTTTGAAAGCGAAAGCCCTTCGAGGCATCGGGAAATTCGGGAACATCTGATAATTCGCGTTGAAGATGTTGGTGACCTCCATCCGAATCGTGGATATGAACGGACGTTCCGTGAGACGCAAGCTTACGTTGCCATCCGTCTTGTGATATCCAGGAAGCACAAAGAAGGGGTCGTTGGTCTCCGTGGAAAAACGATATCCCGTAAAGAGATGATTCACATTGACGCTCATCACTCCAAGATCGAGGGAGAGCGAGACGCTCGCCATTTCCCGCGGGATGAACGGAAGCTGCTTGTCCGCCGTTTGATCGCCTGATGATTCAGCACTGACTTTCTTCGTCTCCGAGTTCGAATAGGATCCGCGGAGAACGACATGCCGTTGCAGGAAACGCCAGGACGCGATGACCTCAACACCATCCGATCGAACGCTTTGGAGATTCTTGGGGCTCCACAGTCCGCCTGGATCCGGCGTCCATACGATCCGGTCTTTCGTCCGAATGTCGAAGTAATTTCCCTCCAACTCCACTGAACCAAGGAAATCGATCGACAGCGCCAGACCAGCATCAAAGCTGACGGAATGCTCGGGTTTCAGATCTGGATTGCCCCCCGTCTTCCAGTAGAGATCGTAGAATGTGGGAGCGCGGAAGCTCTTTCCGATACTTGTTTTAAGCCTTAACTCCTGTGATCTCCAGAGACCGATGTTGACTCCAAGCCTGGGATCGACGGCTCCGGCGACATCTGAGAAATGATCGAACCGAACGGATGGATAGAAATTGAACTGATAGAGAAAATCACCCGGGAGGTCCATGACGTGGTCCAAAGACAAAAACGCGCTCTGCTGATCGCGGTCGACTCCATCGATTTGCCTGCTGGAGATCGTAGAATGCGAGTATTCGGCACCAACGCTCACCGAGGTTCGTGTGCTCAGGACATATTGAAGGTGAGGAGTAAGGGTGATCGTTTTGTCAGCAAACTCACTCTGCTGGTCATCAGGACCGCCTGCAGAGAGCGGATCGACATATTGCCGACGCTGAACGTTGAAGAGCGTGGAGAGCCTCAAGGTGAGCGCGGGCTTAACAGTCCAGTTCATAGTTGCCTGAGTGAGAAAGCCTCCATCGCGCAATCGGGCTCTGTTGCTGCTTGCTACACTGAGAACCGCTCCGGGCGAACCTCGGTCAGCCCAATCCATAAGGTTGCGCACACTGAGAGAAACGCCTAACGCAATCGGGACATCGAGGAGGACTTGCAGTTGACTGATGGAGTAGTCAGCGTTCTGCCGTTGAAGGGTGCTCGATGTGATGCCGTCATTGAAACTGAATGCGTAATTGCCCGCCCCTGCCTCGCGCTTTGCAGCAATTTGAAGGCCCATGCCCCCAAGAGTCAACTCAGCGTTGAACGCCTGCCCGTTCAGTCCGTACGATCCTTCGGTGAATTCTCCCGAGACGCTCGAATGTCCGCTTGAGCGACGCGTCACAATGTTGACAATCCCCCCGAGCGCGTCAGCACCGTAAATGGCGGAGTATCCGCCCCGGAGAATCTCCACCCTGTCGACATTCTGCAATAGGAAGATTCCGAAATCTACCTGACCGTCTCTCACATTGTTATACCGCTGACCATTGACCAGAACGAGAGTGTGCTCCGCTCCCATCCCTCGTAACGACGTGGTGGAGACTGAGCCGGGTCCACCGTACGATTTGAGAAGAAGGCCGGGGACACCTTCAAGCGCGCTCGCCAGAGAGGTACCGTTCCGGGCTGCAATATCGGCGGAGGTCAGAACCGTCGCACTCGATGGCAGCTGTTGCACACTCACCTGCCATCGGGTTGCCGACACCACGAACTCAGGCATCGCATAGAGCCGAGCCTGCGGTTTCGTCGCAACGGTATCCGACCCAAGAAAGAGCGGATGCGCCGTGAGGACGAACCACGGAAGCATTGCCTGCAGCAAAATATGTCTGATTGAATGCATAAACGAAAAAAGCCCCAATTCCATCGTGCAGGAAAGGGGCTCTCGTTACTAACTCATACATTGGTGTGCCACCTTCCCGCGAAGGTTGCTCCTCGAAAAAACTGAGGAGTCGCTGATTCCAATATGGAACAGCGCAAAGAAACAATAACCTGGCAGGTCTCCTGGCTTTTCCGATCTCGGATTCGCCTTCCCACCCGCTGACATGGGCAGTGGCACATCGTATCCGAAACTCTCCTGCTGAATGCAGGACCGGAACTACAGTTGCGGGGCAGCTTCCGACTTTCCGGGGCACAATACCTCGGAGCACGGAATTCCCTTTTCATCCCGTTCCATGATTAAGTGGAGCGGGACACCAGATTGTATATGGAAAAGAACTCTTTGAAGCTGTTCAAAGATAGACAACTCGAGCACGACTGTCAAGCGATTTCACCCGCGGTTCCTTAATATCCCGCCGGCGCTCCATCGCGGCGCGGATCTGCAGCGCCAAAGAGCCGGTGTGTAACGGGATCGATCTGCACTGCGTGCACTCCGCCAAAATAATTGTTGATACTCCCATTCAGCTGTATCGTCCATCCCAGCTTTTCCAAACCATCAATTGTCGACTGCGGCAAGCGAGTTTCCAGCATCAATGTCGAATTCGAGGGAAAGAACCGCGGGGCTTTGATC
>JAPLFP010000315.1 GCA_026390585.1 Ignavibacteriales bacterium
CTCCCATCGCTATCGCGTTCACTACGTTTATTGCACTGGCGCTCGTCGCGTTCGAAATGTCAACTGTTCCGGCTGTCGTTCCCTTGGTGCTCGCAACAAGAATGTTGAGCTTGCCTTTTGGCATCGCTGCATCCAGATTGGCTGTAATCTTCGTTGCGGCGCTATTGTTCTGTGTGATCGCATAGGTCGTCGTTGCATCAGTGACCGGCGTCAGAGCGTCTGTTCCGGCTACTCCTGCACTGATCGCCATGTTGATCGTTGCAGCACCGGTAATTGCTATTCTATAAATTTTGCTCACTGAGAGGCTCACTGCTTGTGTTGCTGTCTGTGCTGATGCGTCTTGTACGAGTGCGAAGCTCATTAGTGCGACGCCGAGTGTTAAGAGTGACTTCTTCATTGTTGTCTCCGAAAGATGATGTTTGATTGTTGGTTTCATTTTCAAGTTCTGGTATTCCTATGTCAACACCCGTGCCAATCCAGAATCTCTCAGGGAACCAACAACTTTGAGCCTCGCAACGCGTCTGCTATGTTTCACAATGGGCTTTTGACTCATATCGGTACAGAGCGTCATTTCAGCTGCAATGAGCCACAAATTGTCATGAAAATCAAATTTTCACAAGTCTCGACCCCTTGGCTGAACTTGACGATCTCATAGTGAGACCCCAACTAGTGGAAATCCAGTCATCAGAGCAATAAACTACGGTTTCTGAATGGTATTGCATCGGTCTCTTTGTGGCACATCTCTTGACAATGTCATGTGTATGAATGCCCTCTTCCATGCACCCTTCCGTCATACCGGAAGGGACTGATGCTTGGCAGAGCGGACAATGACCCGAAGCTACCGCCCGAAGCGAAGCAAGAATACGTAGAGATCATCCGCAGCGCGGGGAAACGGTTGTCGGAGTTCCTGGACACATACATCGAATCGGAAGTCGTCGAGCGCAACAGAAAACTCGATCAAGCGCGACATGAAGATGTTTCACTTCTCCTCCAACGAGCGGTGGAAATGGTCGCATCCCAGGCACAGGCCAAGTCGGTCAGCGTCGTGTGCTCGTGTGATCCGGCGATCTTCATCGAGGGAGTGTCTACAGATCACCTCGTTCACATCCTCGAGAACCTTCTTGTCAACGCGATCGATCTGGCACACGAAGGCGGTCTCATCGATGTGAAAGCCGTCCAGCGTCCTTCGGTCACCGAAATTGAGGTTACCAATAAAGACAGGGGGTTTCTCAGCCTTTCTGTCAGTTCTGCCAGCAAGAACTTCCGCTGGATCCAGTCACCAGGCATCGAAATCCACCACGACGGGCTCGGCCTTGCATTTGCAAAACATGTTGTCGAACTTGAAGGGGGATTGTTGAACGTTCAGGTATTTGAGCAAGGGCTGACCTTCGCTCTTCAGTATCCTCGGCCTGGCCACAACTAATATCGAAGAGATTTCCCTATGGCACAAGAGCGGCTTATCTATATTGTGGACGACGAAGAGACGATCTCCAAACTCCTGGAGCATTGGGTGACGAAGAAATGGGGCTATGAAGCCCGCACGTTCACAACGGGCGAGGAATGTCTCGACAATCTCAACACGATACCCGACGCAATTATTCTCGACATCATGCTGCCAGGCATCGGCGGCGTGGAGACACTAAAGAGGATCAAAGTCCGATACCCAGACATCCCTGTCATTATGCTCTCCGCGCAGGGAAAAGTCGATGTTGCTATCGAAACCATCAAGCTCGGGGCTACGGACTATTTCTCGAAACCAGTCGATTTCACCAAACTTGAAGTCGGCGTCAAGAACGCGATCCAAACTCATGATCTCTCGCGCGAAGTCTCGCGTCTGCGGGAGGCCGTCGGCAAGCCGGTCCATTTTGACAGCATCATCTCCGACAACGGAGCGATGCAGGAAGTGTTCAAGCTCGTCCAGAAGGTTAAAGACAACGACATCTGCGTTCTCGTCCTCGGCGAGAGCGGAACCGGGAAGGAACTCATCGCGCAGGCGATTCACTACAACGGCAACAGGAAGGACAAGCCGTTCGTTGTGGTGAACTGTGCTTCGATTCCGCATGACCTCCTCGAAAGCGAACTGTTCGGCCATGAGAGAGGCTCCTTTACCGGCGCTCACCAGCGACGGATTGGCAAGTTCGAACAAGCGATCGGGGGCACGCTTTTCCTTGACGAAATCGGAGAGCTCGACCTGAGTCTTCAGTCGAAACTTCTGCGGGTCATCCAGACGAAGCAATTCGAGAGGGTCGGTGGAAATGACACTCTGACAACCGACGTAAGACTTGTTTCTGCGACGAACCGCGACCTCGTCAAGGCGGTAGCACAGAAGCAGTTCAGGGAAGATCTCTACTTCAGACTGGCGACGTTTCCCATTATGCTTCCGCCGTTGAGAGACAGACGCTCCGACATCCTTCTTCTTGCCGAGCATTTCCTGAAGAAATTCTCCGCTGAAGTGTCAAAGCCTGGGATCGGATTTTCCAAGAAAGCCCTCAAGCTCCTCTATGAGTATGCGTGGCCCGGCAATGTGCGCGAGCTTGAAAATGCCATCCAGCGTGCTATTTTGATGGCAGACGGCCCAACGATCACCGAGAAGGATCTACCACTAGCCGTGGTGACATTCGGTTCTCGGGAAGAAGCAACCGTGACGTCGCCACTCTCGCTCGGCGTAGAACATATCCGTCCTCTGGAAAAGGTCAAAGAGGAGATTATCAAGTTGGCGCTGAAATCAACTGAAGGGAACATCGTCGAAGCGGCGAGGCGGTTGAAAATCGGACGGGCAACGATGTACCGCATGATGAAGAAGTATAAGATCACAGACGAGAAGTAGAAGCCAGTTCAAGAACTCGTTTCAGAGGTTTCACAGGTAGGTTTTCTTCGCGTTTCCTTGCGCTCTCGGCGGTCAGAACAAAATCGCAAAGGCCGCAGAGAAGCGCGAAGTAGTTTTAGACAGGTTTGGAACTCTCACCTCTATCCCAGACGAGTAATCACGGCTTCTTGGCCTGGGTTCCATCGCCCGAGCCCGCTATTCCATGTTCGATGGCATAGCGCACAAGGTTCGCAAGATCGTGGATATTCAGCTTCTGCATTATGTTCGTACGGTGGGTGTCCACGGTGCGCGGGCTGATGAAGAGCTGGTCGGCAATCTGCTGGTTCGTCAATCCGTCGACAACCAATGTCAGGACCTCACGTTCCCGTCGCGTAAGGGGCACATCCCCCGTCTCAATCTCTGTCGCTACCTGCTCAACACGCCTGACATATCCCTCGGCCATGAGCTGGGAAATCCGCGGGCTGAAGAACTTCTCCCCTTTTGCTGCGGCCCGGATCGCTGTGATCAGTTCCTCTTTTCCTGCACTTTTGAGCACATATCCGGCTGCCCCTGACTTGAGGATTTGATAGACATACTCCTCGTTTTCGTGCATGGTGAGAACGAGCACATTCACCTCGGGGTACTTCTTCTTGATTTGCTTCGTTGCGTCGATTCCGGAGAGTTTGGGCATCGAGAGATCCATAACAACGACGGTCGGCTTCAGCTCACCTGTTTTTCGAACTGCCTCTTCTCCATCCTCTGCCTCCCCCACCACCACGAAGTCCTTGTTGCTTTGCAGGAGGGTTGCTATCCCGCTCCGGATGAGTGTGTGATCGTCTGCAAGAAGAACGCGAATCTTATCCATAGGTTTCCATCGCCGTTTGTGGAATTTCGACGATAATCTCCGTTCCTTTGCCGGGGCGCGATTCGAGCATGAGGAGGCCGTTGAACGACGCTGCGCGCTCTCTCATACTCACCAGTCCCATTCCATGACGCTGTTCTTTCCGCGGCTCAAGACGATTGATCAAAAACCCCTTGCCGTCATCTTCAATGATCAGCCTTATGGATTTTGAGTCCCCGAGCAACTGGATGTTCACCGTGTTGGCCTCTGCGTGCTTCGTGATGTTGGTCAGCGCTTCCTGCGCGATCCGGTACAGTCCAACCTCGATCGACGGATCCAAGCGGTTCTCGACGCCGCTGACATGGACATGAACGTTGAGATGACTTTTCTTCGAGAACTGTTCTCCCAGGAACTGAATGGCCGGCACGAGTCCAAAGTCGACCAGGACGCTGGGCATCAGATTGTACGAGATTTCTCTCGCTTCCGCCATGGCGTTGTCGAGCAGAGATTTGATCTCCGTTATGCGTCTGCGATCTTCGTCAGCCTGCAGGTTCGCGGCGTCTTCGAGGATCTCAACATTGAACTTGATCGCCGTGAGCATCTGTCCGAGGCTATCGTGGATTTCACGCGCAATGCGGCGACGCTCCTCTTCCTGAGCCTTCACTCTCGCTCCGGAAAGCATCTCGAGTTCCCGTTCCCGGGAGAGGAGGTTATCGTACAAATGCGCGTTTGCGAGCGCTATGGAGGATTTTTCGGCAAGCGAGTACAGGAGTCGAATTTCCCGAGCAGCAAAATCGTGGCTGCGCCTGTATCCGACAACGAGTTGTCCCTTGATTTCCTTTTCGACAAACAGGGGATAGCGGATCGCAGAGATGATTCCCTCCGCCTCAAATGGAGGGAGTTCTATGACGCTGACCTTTGCAGGATCTACTGGTTCCTTCATAGTGACGTGTTCTTTTGAACGCACGATCTCCGTCAGTGGTTTGCTTAGGCTCATCGCGTCCAGGGGCATGGGGGTTTTATTACCTATCACGGCCCTCCATCGCGCTTGATTGGCATCGAGATCAACTATCATAACGCCGGCCCAGTCGGCGCGAGTCAACGCCTTCGCATGATACGATATCGCATCAAGAACAGCCTGTAAATCGACGCTCGATACGAGTTGGCGGTCGATGGCGCTCATCGTTTCTTGCTCCCACAACCATAACGCCTGCTCCCGCTCAAGGGCCTTTCGCTCAGTGATGTCGCGGAATGAGGCTTGCACTGCGGGTTTCCCATTCCACGACACAAGTTTCGCATTGACCTCCATGTCAACCACTCTCCCCTGCTTGGTCAGGCCCTTCAACTCAAAATTCCTGAGAACATCCTCCCCGATGGATTTTCCATCGTACCCCTCCAGCACAAGGAACCGATTGGAGGGCGCAATGGTGTCGGCAAAGTTCATCTCTCTCATCTCATCAGGCGAATCATATCCAAAGATCTTGGCAGACGATGCATTGACGAAGACGAGCTTACCCTCCTGGACAACGACAATGCCATCCAAAGAGCTTTCGACGATGTTCTGGTATTTTTCCTGAGATTCTGCAAACTTCCGCGCCAGTTCGCGCCGCTCGGTCACATCGTGATGAATGCCAATCGCTTCGGTCACCCTCCCCTCACCATCGAGGACGGGCGAGATAATGAGCAACGTGAAGTTCACGTCGCCACTGGAGCGTGTCATCTGGACTTCTCCGGTCCACGCTCGTCCTGAATCCAGTTCCGCACGGACCTGAAGCCACAATTCGCGTGGATCTTCCGGGTGGTTGACGACTTTGACTCCTTCGAAGACAGAACTCCCCGCGAGACTCTTCGGTGACGATGCGCTCCATCGCTCGAACGCCGAATTGGAATAAAGCACTCGCCCTTCCGTGTCCATAACCTCGATGGGGTTCAGAGACGAATCCAGCAGCGTTTCGTACCGCCGACGTCGCTGTTCATTCTGCCGTCCGCGCCGTACAACGACCACAGCCAGTACCGAACCCATTCCAAGGAGGAAGAACGCAAGAAAGAATCCACGATACAGAGTATCTTCCGTCTGGTTTTTTGCCTCTTGAACCATCATCATGTCTTCATCGAGCTCTTCACGCACCACGACATCAAGTTGCTGCCGCATGAGCCTGAAGAACGCGGGTGGATCGAAGAAAAAGCTCGGCTGCCGGAGCGTTTGCGGGCGCTTCGAATCCTCCGATGAAGCAAAGACCTTTTCCGCCTTCGCTGCGACTTCATCAAACATCGACCAGAGGCTCACGAAACGGACAAGAAGACGCTCTTTTTCCGGGGATGGAACATTGGCCAGAAGATCGATGTACGATGTTCCCATGCCATGCAGCGACCGCGTCAAGAGCTCCACGCTCGGATGAAGTGAGCTTTTCTTCGCTGGGTCTGTGTACGCCTCCTGAGCGACGGAGAACAGACGAATGCACTGGTCGTACCCGCTCATCAGGAGAGTATCACGCGCGGTGGAGCGCACATACTCCATGCTTGAGGCTTGATTGGTTTTCCAGAAGTCCGAGAGGAGATACGCAAGGCCCAGGCACGTAGGGAGGAGAATGACGGAAAGCGCTAAAACGAGGGTCCGCTGTGACCGACTGAGTTTTCCGAATAGCCTGATTCTTCTTTTTTCGCCTGCCGGGTTCGTCATAGAAGGAGACGCGGGCAACACCATTGACGGGATCGCCTGAAGAGGAAAAGATCATTCAGGGATGCTGTCCGTCGTTACTGCAAGTTACAGAAAGGAGCGTTGATATTCAACGCGACCTTTGCCAAGCAGGACAGCCAAACGCTACTTTGCAACAAGTTTCTTGTAAGCGTTTACGTCCAACAAATCAGCAAGATCCGCGGGATTCGCTATTTTCATCTTGATAAACCAGCCTTCACCGTACGGATCCTTGTTGACCTTTTCTGGGCTGGACTGAATGTCTTTGTTGATTTCGAGGACTTCGCCGGAGACGGGCGCGTACATATCGGAGACAGCTTTCACGGCTTCAATAGTTCCGAAGGATTTGCCCTTCTGCACCTTTGTGCCGGGGGCCGGCAACTCGACAAACACGACATCACCGAGCTCGCCTTGCGCATAGTCCGTCACTCCTACCCAACCCATGTCCCCCTCAACACGAATCCATTCATGGTCATTGGTGTATTTCAGATTGTCAGGGAAATTCATAGCAACCTCGCTCTTTCTGGGCTTTTTCGGATGCGTCGACCGATATCGGCGGCCAGGGAGAAATGAACCTCACCGCCCATATGGACGATCAATCATTGAAATTGAACTGTTCTATAAACTTCGTATCAAAGTCTCCACTTCGGAATTTCTCATTACGCATCAGTTTCTTGTGGAACGGAATCGTCGTCTGGATTCCCTCGATGATGAACTCATCAAGCGTATGATACATCTTCTCCACGGTCTCTTCGCGCGTCTTGCCTTTGACGATCAATTTCGCGACGAGAGAATCGTAGTATGGCGGAATATCGTAGTCGGCATAGGCGTGCGTATCGACCCTGACGCCAAAGCCACCCGGCATATGGAAGTTCACGATCTTGCCCGGGGAAGGACGGAAATCATGCGCCGGATCTTCCGCATTGATGCGACACTCGATCACATGCCACTCGGATTTCGCTTTCATTTTCTTCAGTCGCGCGCCGGCTGCCACCTCGATCTGCATTTTGAGAAGGTCGATCCCCATCACTTCTTCCGTCACAGGATGTTCGACCTGAATACGGGTGTTCATCTCCATGAAATAGAAATTCTTGTTCTTGTCGAGCAAGAACTCGATCGTCCCCGCACCCACATAATCAACGCTCTTCGCCCCCTTCACTGCTGCAGTGCCCATCGCTTCACGCAATTCCGGAGTAATGGCCGGAGAGGGTGATTCTTCGACGAGTTTCTGGTGACGCCGCTGGATGGAGCAATCACGCTCACCGAAATGAACGACGTTTCCATGACGATCGCCCATGACCTGGATTTCGATGTGGCGGGGCTCTTCCAGGTACTTTTCGATATAGACCGAAGGGTTTCCAAATGCCCTTTCAGCTTCATGACTGGCAGTGCGGAACGCATTTTCAAATTCACTATGTTCGCGCACGATGCGCATCCCCCGGCCTCCACCTCCCGCGGTCGCCTTGATGATCACAGGATAGCCGATTTCTCCTGCGACGCGCCTCGCGTCATTGAAATCAGAGATGACGCCGTCGCTTCCCGGAATAACCGGAACGCCGGCCTTTCGCATCGTGTCCTTCGCAAGGGCCTTGTCTCCCATCGCCGAGATCGCTTCGGGAGAGGGACCGATAAACGTGAGCCCCGACGTTCCGCAGATCTCCGCGAAATTCGCGTTCTCTGCAAGAAAGCCATAGCCCGGATGGATGGCATCGGCATTGGTCACTTCGGCTGTAGCGATCAAAC
>JAPLFP010000063.1 GCA_026390585.1 Ignavibacteriales bacterium
AGCAGTATTGGTCGAAGCTATGGAAAGTGTAATGGTGTTTGCGGTGAATGCTGCAACCGTAGTGCCTGTGGCAATGCCGGTCGCCGTACCGATGTTCATTCCGACTGCCACACCAGCAGTAGAAGCAACATTTGTAATAGATGTTGAGGTTACTGCCAAATCTCCAGTGGTACTAATTGGAGTCTGGGCGATGAACGTGCCGCCCGCTGCAACAGTGATATTTCCGGTCACTGTGACTACATGCTTAGCGACATTATCAAATGTAAGAGTTCCGCTCGTACCCTGTCCAACAGTGATGGAGGCAACGGTAATATTTGCGTCAATAGTCACTGTTGCGCCATTAGCAATGACAACATCATCGGACGCACCAGGAACTGCTCCTCCGACCCACGTCGTGGTCGCACTCCATTTTCCTCCAGTCGTCGTGGATGTAATTGTCCCAGCGACGAGATCAGTCGTAAACGCTATACCGCCCATCGCCAGAACAAGTGCGGCGACAAGTAGAACCTGTAATGTGTGTTTCATACAACCTCCTTGAATTAAGATGAACGCATACCATGGTGTGATTTAGCACTTACACTTATTATAGAGTGATCACCTACAGCCGCAGCTTAATTCCTCCGGTAATCGGCACGTATGCTGTATGGAGACTGTTGGTCAAGCCACTCGCATACCGGGCTTCGATCATCAGGTCGAAGGCCTCTGTCAATTGAACATCAAAACCCATCCCTAGTTGCAAAAACGCCGATGTCTGCGCACCTCCGGTAATCGTCTGCTGTGCGATCATCGAGATGTCCGCACCGTTGACCGAAAGTACACTCGTCGTCGGCAGCTTGATCTCGCTCAGCGAGAATCGCATCATCCCGACGCCGCCAATGAAATAGGGTGACAGTATCCCAGTCAGTCTGGAAGGTGCAAATCGCAGATTGGCCGATACCGTCGTCACTGAGCTTGGATCAGCCGTCGGATTCAATGAGACACTCTTGAATATCCAGATATCGCGCATATACTGCGTGTCGAAGTCGTTGGTTACCCCGCTCTGGTTCAACTTGAACTGGTAGTATTCGACTGCACCCACAAGTGTGATCGATTCAGACAATGGGTATCCAGCCCGCAGACTGCCTCCGTACTGCACGCTCCAATAATCTGCAAACGTCATCGGAGAAGACGGAAGAACAACTCCGCTGCTGACAGAGACCTCAATACCGGAGTTCTGCTGCGCACACACCGTCGTCACAGCCAGCAAAAGGAGGAGAAATGTGAAGATTATTCGTTTCATAGTTGTTTTCCTGGATATATCAAGTTGACCGCTTTTGGGTGACGGTTGAAACCCCTCGAAATATTCTATGAGATTTCTTGCCACGCCCTGAAGGGCGTGGCAAGAGCCCCGACCTTTTTACCCGACGTAGTCCGAAGGACGAAGGCGGGCAGGTCGGGGAAATGAAAAGAGCTATTTGAAACAATAAGCCGTCAACTCATCGCGCCGCGCACGAAACATCTTCCCGCCCGGCGTCCGTTGATAGCGTTCAACAAGGAACAACCCGAACCCCGGCTTGAAGTAGTAGTTCGTATAATCTGCCCGCAACGCATACGACTCCTTGTATTGGAAATACGGAGCCGATCCCAGCGTCGTCCTCAACGTATCTGCTCCTTTTGACACCAGCGCCGATTTCACAGAATCAGCATTGTAGATGAATCGATCACCTGATGCCCAGACAACAGTATCTTTGCCGACGTAGCGCAGCGGTGTCACATCGCCGATGGAAGCTCTGAAATCGAAGGCCGACTGTTCGAAGAACCGCATATCATCTGATTTCCGGATGCGCAAGACTTCCAGGCTATCGACCTGCCAGCAGGATGTCGCTCCCGATTCACCCTGCAGAAGATACCATACGAGCGCTCCCCGCGTGAGGGATTTCCTGGCAGCACTCGACAATGGGATCTTGCTCGTATCTGCCGTCACCGTATCCTTGACGCTCAGAGTGCAGGTGAACTGACTCTTCTGTGCTCCTGCGGTATCATACACCGTGACGTTGTATGTCCACGTATTGCCAACAGCCAGCGGGACGAGCGCCTTGATCCCCAACGAGTATTCCCCGTTTGTCGAACCGGGGGAAAGAGGGTCAAGGTTCTCGGTGCAGGAAGCCAACAGAATGGCTGACAAGATGAACAAACTGAAGATGAATGTGTGCTTCATAGTGCTCCTCACATCACGCCTAAAGTAGTACGTCCATGTGCGTTTGGGTTGCCACGAGTATCGTTTTTTTCAGAACCCGTCCCCTCACCTATTGTTTTTGCGTTCTTTGCGACTTTGCGTGAAATTTTCGACAAGACATCTAGAACCGGTATGCAATCTCCATCATGAATTGATGCTGCTCGCGTGTGCTGTAATTGATATTCGACTGATAGATGTCCTGATACTTCAGAATTGAATACTCGTAGGCGAGATCGATGAAAATATTCCCCAGGGCGACGCCGGCGCCAAGTGAATAAATTTCACCGGAAGTCGGTTTGTCGACGATGGCCGACCCATCCGGAGCAAACGATTGAATGTCTTCATGATATCCGCCGCGCACAGCAAGCATATCACTTACGCGATATTCAGCGCCAAGTCGCCAGTTTGCACTATTATTGGCCCATGGGTGCGCAGCGGTACTATTGGTCTGAGACGTCCATTCCACGTTCCCAAGGTTCCTGATCTCATAATCGAAGGCAAACGTCCACCTATCGTTTGGCGTTAGAACAAATCCAACAGAATACGCCAGAGGGAACTTCACATCATCTTTTCCGTTTTCGTGATAGCTCCTCGAGCGGAGTGAGTCTATTCTGACCGGGAACGGTTTGTTGGTGGTATCAATGCTTATGACGTCCCGATCCCAGGTTCTGAACACCGTCATCGCCGGTTTGACCGTAATGCCGATACTGTATGCTGGTTGTTTATAGAGCAGTCCGAGCGTTAAGAGTGTTCCCGAGTACGTGGATGTTCCAGTCTTGGTTTGATAGTAATAGACAGTATCCAGCAAAAAGTCTTTGGCCTTGCCGTTGCCGACCGCGACATTCAGGTGACCCCGTTCTACACGCTGCTCCAGGTCGTCAGACGACCCGGATAGCAATGCCACTGATCCGCCAATGGTCAAACCGGAGAGAAACATGACGGACAGACCGGGCGTGATTCCATACACGGATCCCTCTCTCGACCGAAAAAACTGGTACCACTTGATATGGATCGTGTCAACGGAATTAGACCATTGGTCGAATGGCCTCTCCTGGCCCACATATGGCGCCATTGAATTATTGTTCTGATAGTAGTTGTCGAGATCAATGACTTGCGAAATACCGATAGCCGGAGTGACTTTCATCCCCTCGAATGTCAACGGAAGCGCAGCGGCCAACGTCAACGGACGTGTCTTGGATGATGTCGTGCTCCAATTCGGACCAATATTATCGTACGGTCTTTGTACGTTGTCCCACGGATTCGTCACGGAGCCATCCAGCGGTTTGATATACCCTGTGAGACCTTCGAAAAGCACACTCAGGCTGGGCAGATCTTTCGTCGGAATCCAATTCTGATCCTGTTTTCTCAGGTTGTTTTCAAACAAACCGCCCACGCGGATCTCCAGGGTCGTGAGCTGCGAGAGTGCAGCGGGATTGGCGAACAGCGCTGTGACGTCGCTGGAATTTGCTATGCTCGCCCCTCCCATCGCGCGTGCACGGGCGCCCGTGATCACAAAATGATCAAGCCCCTGAATATCAAGCGGACCCGCAGCAGGTTGAGCGCTCACAATGGATGAGCAGCTGAGCACGACAACGCCAAGCATGACACCGAGTATGTTTGCACGACTTGATTTCATTTGAATTGCACTCCTAGACTGATTCGATGCACGTTATTCAAGAACTCGTCCATTCTTCCATAGCTGTAATCAAAACTGATCGCGATTCCAGAAAGTGAGGTGTGTACTCCCCCGCCGAACGTTAATCCCTCTGAGTCATAACCAACCTTATACCCTATCCGCAATGCAATGGCATCAGCGAAGGAATATTCCGCGCCGAC
>JAPLFP010000003.1 GCA_026390585.1 Ignavibacteriales bacterium
GCTCAATCAATACCTCATTCACTGTTTACGATTCGCAAATCAGAAATCGAAGTCAGAAGCCAGAATTCAGAATCCAGAACTCAAAACTCAAAAATCCTAAATCAGAAATCCCAAATCGGAAATCATAGATCGCAAATCACCTCTTCTGCCCCTTAATCACCATCCAAAATCCCCACCGGCGGCTGAGGAGCCTCTGGTTCAGCCAGTTGACTGCAACGGGATATTTCCGGCGAATTGGATCGCACCCGGTGAACCGCAGGTTCCTGAACTGCGAAAACATACTACGCAATTGGGATCTGGAATACGCCTTCCCGAGAGGATTTTCGGCCCCGTCATAAACCCGCACCCAATCTTCCACCAGAGATCGCGCTCCCGACCGCAGCTTGTGAGCCATGCGATAGAGAGGGGCACCGAGAAAAACATGGACGGATCCTGTATGATAGAGCATGATGATGATGCGTCCGCCGGGTTTGAGGACGCGGTGTACTTCATCAATGGCTTTCTGTGTGTTCGGTGTATGGTGAAGCACGCCGAAGGAATAGACAACGTCGAACGAATTGTCTTCGAAGGGAAGATGCTCGGCGTCGGCGACCTGTGCCTGGCCGGGCACTCCTTCAAGAGCAAAACGTTTGCGGACAAGCTCGACGCTTGCGGGCGTAAGGTCGACGCCGGTAACCAGCGCACCCGCTCTGGCGAACTGGAGAAGATCGGTCCCAAGTCCACAGCCAATTTCAAGGAGACGTTTGCCGCGGAAGTTGTCGAATTCCATCAACGTTCGCATGAACGGTTGCGTGTCGTACCGAAACCGTTCGACCTCGTCGAAAAACTGTTTGGATCCCCACTCCAGGTACGTGAACTGCGTTCCACAGGGATGAGCGTCCCAGTATGCGCGGACCTGTAGCTTCAACTGCTCGCTTGTTTCTTCGATCATTGCACCTGCTCCGCATACCCTATCTGATATCTTGGAGGATCCATCACGATTGCCGAAAACCACATCTTAAGCTTTCCTCCGTCCCGAAGAACGGCCGGGAAACCTACGGAGGCTGTCGGCCAGGGGGCAGTACTGGCCGATGTCAAAATCGGCGGTTCACCAGATCCGGTCCAGGTTACTCCATCGGCGGATTCCGCATAGCCGATAGAGAACGATTGAACGTTCATCGCCGTGAAAAACATCTTGAAACGATTCTCATCGTAGATGACCTCTGATGGAAGAATCCCGGACCGTTGCCATGGAAGATCTCCGTGAGCAGAAAAAACAACACCTCGATTCTGCCAGCTTCTCCCATCCAGCGATGTCAGCAGAACCACATCGCCGGAGTAAATTGAGGACGAGGCGCTGACCCCCACAAACAAGTAGTAGACGTTGTCTTTCTTGACGACAGAAGGATGCCACGTAGCCCCGATACTGGAAGTAAGTGGAAGGACGGGTTGAGGCTCAACACTCCATTTCACTCCGTCTTGTGAAGTCGCGTACCCGATGCCATTCTGATACTGAAAGGGATTCTTCGAGCCAACGAACCACATCTTGTAGATTCCCCCGTCGAAGAGGACACAGGGGCTGATAGCTCCTTTGTCTCTCCAACTTCCTGATGCCCCCGGTTCGAAAACCGGTCCAGTTTTTGTCCAATGTATCCCGTCGAGAGAAGAAGCATGGGCAATCCAAAGTGTATCGACTTTGCTGACACTAAGGTTGTATCCGGTTGAGTACCAGATGTGATAGACGCCGCCGATTTTCAAAAGGGCGGGATCGTCATGATAGTAGTGTTTCTGATCCCAAGAACCTAAAGTCTGACTGAGGACAGGGTTTTCGGCGCTCATTTTCCAACGAAACCGGGGGCTCCCCCAAATGACTGTTATCTGAACCTCACCGCCGACAAGAGGTGTCATATAGACATACAGTTGGGACAGTTGTGCATCAACGACCGCGACACTTCCCCTTCCGGAGTAGCGCGTAACTCCCTGTGCATCTTGCGCGTCTACCGTCACATTCCAAATTCCAATCGGGATATCTGCCATGTGAATGTTCATGGTGTCGCTCGTTCCGCCGACCGGGATCGATTTGAAAATTGTCTGGAATCCTTGCTGCTCCAATCTCACTACCAGGAGTTTGATTTCCGGCGGAACGCTAACCCTGGAGAGAGAGAACGCAATCGATCCCGTTCCCGATGTCGATGTGGGAACCTCGGACGGTGTCCCCAGATCGCAACTGAGCGAAAAGAGAGTGACAAGCAATAGAAATATGATTGTTCGCATATTGTACCTCGACTGTCTCATAATCCTGGACTGATACCAGGGAGGACGCAGGATTGGTAAGAGAACCTGATCACGACGCTCATGTGAGCAAATTGAATTACACAATGAACTATGAGAGAAGCATCTCTCGCACAATTGCGCTGTCATGGATCCGAGCCCACGCCACCGGCGATCTCATCTTGTTTCTTCGGCGTAGCCGATCTGGTAACGACGAGGATCCGTCGCGAGTGCAGAGAACCACATCTTGAGTTTCCCCTCGTCTCTCATGACTGCCGGAAAACCCACCGACCGAGTCGACCACGGTGCCGTGTCTGCCGGACCCAACAATGGGAAATTGTGCGGTTCGATCCAGTTCATGCCTTCGCGGGACTCTGCATAGCCGATCGAAAAGTTCTCTCCTACGAAACCGGTGAAAAACATCTTGAATCGATTCGCGTCGTAGAGAACCTCACAAGGTGCAATTCCGGCACTTTGCCACGGTCTCTCCGTGTCGGCAGAGTATACTTTTCCGCGGCCCTGCCAGTTCTTGCCATCCGTCGAAGTGAAAAGGAAAATATCCATCGGTGAGGAGGTCGTTGAATTGGCGACGCCTGTGAAAAGATAGTACAAGGACTCCCTCTTCAGCACCGCGGGGTGCCATGTCGAGCCGCCGGCCATGCTCGTCGGAACAACGGGTTCCGGTTCAATGCTCCAGGCCATTCCATCCCTGGAACTCGCATACCCAATTCCATGATGATAGTTCGAAGGATTGTTCGTACCGACGAACCACATCTTGAAAAGTCCTTGATCGTCAATCACCGCGGGACAAATCGCCCCCTTTCCCATCCACGCTCCCCCCGATCCGGGGCCGATGACAGAACCGTGCTTCGTCCATGTAATGCCGTCTTTGGAAGTTGCATAAGCAATCCAAAATGTCTCGCCCCCCCGAAGATTCTCAGCGCTGGAGTACCACATATGGTACATACCATCGCGCTTCACGACTGTTGGATCATCAAAGAAGTAATGTTCTGAATCCCATCCATCTTCCGATTGTTGGAGAACGGGATTACCTGGATGCATCTTCCATTGAATGCGCTCACGCCCCCATGAAAAGCTGAAGGTTGCCGGAGTGAGGGAGATCTCTCCCACCGATGTCAAATTGGGTTCCACGGAAATGCCTGATGTGCCGGAACATATACTGACTCTTGA
>JAPLFP010000153.1 GCA_026390585.1 Ignavibacteriales bacterium
CTCATGATCGTAGATGTTGAGAACATCTTCGAGGGTCAGCGGCTCGAAATACAGTTTGTCCGTTGTGTCGTAATCCGTCGAAACTGTTTCCGGATTACAGTTAATCATAATGGTTTCGATTCCCTCTTCTTCGAGAGCGTAGACACCATGGACACAGCAATAATCGAACTCTATTCCCTGGCCTATCCGATTGGGACCGCCGCCAAGAATGATGACCTTCTTGCGGTCCGTTCGGACCGATTCATTTTCCTGATCGTACGTTGAGTAGTGATACGGAGTGTGAGCTTCGAATTCAGCCGCACATGTATCAACAGTCTTGTACACCGGAATCACAACCATTTCCTTGCGATGCTGGCGGATCGATTTCTCGGTGGTCCCCCAGATGTGCGCAAGCTGCCTGTCCGAAAAGCCATATTGCTTGGCCTTGAACAACACCTCGCGTGTGACCCGGGTGAGCGGGTCTTTAGTTTTCGTGCTTTGCTTCATGTCCTCTGAGTTCTGCGTATCGTTTCACCTGATCAGGCGTCAGAATCTGTTTCATGCGCAGGTGCGCCTGCAAGTGCGTGAAGCGCAGGTCCGCTCTCAACTTAGCTATCTCTTCGAGTTTGGATCGCAGGACTTTTTCACTGATAGCCCCTGCTTCGAAGAGCTTCGATAATTCTTCTTCTGCGGTGATGATCTCTTCGCCTTTGGCCAACGCCGCGCTTGCGACGACCTTGTCCAACGCTTCCGTTTTCTTCAACTGATCCCGCGTCAGACCCAATTCGTTCTTGAGATCAAGCGTGTGCTTTGGTCCAGGAAAGTTGTTGAGTTCCGCGATCTCTGCCAATCCCATGCCCAGACCTTTCAAGAGGCCTTCTTTGTCGGGCGGAATGGTCTGTTGCCCAAACGCGACAGCAGCCACAAAAAGCAGCACAGCCGTTATACAGCATCGACCTCTATACACTGTATCCATAGAGCTCTTCCTCAAAATCAACTATCTGTTTGATATTGTAGAGGAACCACGGGTCGATTTTCGTCACCCGAAACAATTCGTCGATCGTAATTCCCAGTTGGAAAGCATATCGAATGTAGAAGACGTTGTTCGGTTTCGGCATCTTCAATCGGTCCAGGACTTTCTTTTTCAATTCGTCGCGTTTGATCTCCGGAAGGTTCCGGATGTCGAAAACGTCCTTTCCGTCTGCCCCCAAACCAAATCTTCCCTGCTCCAGTGATCGAAGTGCTTTCTGAAACGCCTCCTTGAATGTCCGCCCGATCGCCATCGCCTCTCCGACGGATTTCATCTGCACACCGAGCGTGTCGTCGACACCTTTGAATTTCTCAAAATCCCAACGCGGAATCTTGACCACGCAGTAGTCGATTGAGGGTTCGAACGATGCCGGCGTCTCCTTCGTAATGTCATTGGGGATTTCATCAAGTGTGTACCCGACAGCAAGTTTTGCGGCGATTTTGGCAATGGGAAATCCTGTTGCTTTGGACGCCAAGGCTGACGAACGGGAAACGCGTGGATTCATTTCGATCACGATCATCCGACCGTCGTCCGGATTGATTGCGAACTGAATGTTCGATCCCCCGGTCTCAACGCCGATCTGACGAATGATTTTGATCGCTGCGTCGCGCATCACCTGGTACTCTTTGTCCGATAGGGTTTGTGCCGGAGCGACCGTGATGGAGTCTCCTGTGTGCACACCCATGGGATCGAAGTTCTCAATCGAGCAGATGATGACCACATTGTCTTTGAGATCACGCATCACTTCCAGCTCGTATTCCTTCCAACCGATGACCGATTCTTCGACAAGAACCTGGTGAATCGGACTGCTGGTGAGACCATGCTCGACCTTTTCGCGGAATTCCATGAGGTTGTACGCTGTCCCTCCGCCGGTGCCACCCAATGTGAAGGAAGGTCGAATGATGATAGGCAGACCTAACTCCTCCGCAACCTCAAGAGCCTCCGCCATACTGTGGACGAACCTGCCTCGGGGTGATTCAAGGCCAATCTGGTTCATCGCATCCTGGAACAGCTCCCGGTCTTCCGCTTTCTTGATCGCTTCGAGTTTTGCCCCGATGAGTTCGATTCCGTATTTCTCCAGCACACCGCTTTCCGCCAGAGCTACCGCTGTGTTCAAAGCCGTTTGCCCACCCATCGTTGGAAGGATGGCATCTGGCCTTTCCTTTTCAAGGATCTTTTCCACGACGGCGGGGGTGATCGGTTCAATATACGTCGCATCGGCCAGATCCGGGTCGGTCATGATCGTCGCCGGATTGCTGTTGATCAGAATGACGCGGTACCCCTCTTCCCTCAAGACTTTGCAGGCTTGAGTGCCAGAGTAATCAAATTCACATGCTTGACCAATAACGATAGGGCCGGAACCGATGATGAGGATGGATTTGATGTCTGTGCGCTTGGGCAACTTCTCTGTTCGCTCGTTCAGAATGAAGGGGAAAAACTAAGCGGGAACTAATATATCATTTTTGTGTCTTTGAATCAACATCCCTCTCGCTTCCGTGCTTGGACGCGTGCATCCCAAGGAGGATGGTTCACTCGATCAGGATCAGCGCAGATAGATCATCTTCCTTGTCCGGATCGTTGAACCCGATGCTTTCAAGCGATAGTAGTACACTCCAGAAGGCAAGGAAGAACCGCCGACAGTTGTTCCGGTGAATCTCACTTCATGCTTGCCTGCGTCAAGCATCTGATCAGCGATAAGCACATCGACGAGTGCTCCCAGGGCATTGTATACTTCGACCCGGACGGCAGAACGAGCGGGTAGCTCGAAGGGGATGATCGTCGAAGGATTGAAGGGGTTTGGATAGTTCTGGAGCAAAGCGAACCTGGTCGGAGTATCTGAATTGCCAACGGTCAGCAGCGTCTGGGATGCATCCTTGAGGATCCAGTTGTTCGGATCAAGCTCAACCTTTGTGACCAGCTTGGGAAGGTTGAAGACGAAAGACTGGTCTGAGGAGTTGTTGAACACAGTGATCGTCGTGTCGAGCCCCGGACCCGTGAACCTGAAATCGATCGGCATCTGGAAAAAGACTCTTGGATCATTTGCGCTCGCGCTCGACAACGTCACTCCACATACGTCGACGGACCCGTTGAAACTATTCCCTACCGCGTATCTGTATTTGGGGTAGCTCTGTCCATAGATCCACTCCTGGAAAAAGTAATTGAGACTTCCTGGACCCTTTCCCGATACAGTCTCGCACACAGACTGGAAATCCTCCGTCGTCGCTGTCCCGAACCTGAAGCGGGGATCGTTGGCGTATTGCTTCATCGCTTTGAAGAAAACAGAATCCCCCAGAACATGCCGTAGCATGTGCAAAACCGCTCCACCTTTGTCGTAAACCAAGGAGTTGTTGAACAACTGGCCGAGGTTCAGACTGTCTCTTACAAAGACAGAACCTGAGGGCACGTTTGCACCGTTGAGGATGCCGGTCATTTCATTCGAGTAGCCTGATGGTCCGTATCTCTTTTCACGATAGAGGGCGACGCAGTATGTCGCGAACCCTTCGTTTAGCCAAATGTTCGGCCACGTTTGGCAAGTGATCATGTCTCCAAACCATTGGTGAGCCATCTCGTGCGCGACAAGCGATTCTCCAAAGTTGAAGAGAGAGGTCATGGTCTGGTGTTCCATGCCTCCCCCCCAGCCGAACTGGGCGTGTCCATACTTCTCTTTGAAGAACGGATAAAGTCCAAAGAGATCAGAATAAATTCTGAGGTTATCGATGATCTGTGGAAGAGCCGCCCTCGCAGACGCGTCCGAGCTGGGGATTGCATAGTTGAGAACAAGCATCGAATCAGAGGATCCGTACTTGAACCACCCCGACGACTCTGAGTACTCAGCGACGGCAATTGAAATCAAATATGTCGCAATTGGATAGCGGTGTTGCCATCTATGTGTTCTTGTACCATTCCCATTGTCGACAACTTCAACGAGCCTTCCCTCGGAACCAACTTTGAATCGTGAATCACAAGTAATCCAAATGTCGACGGAATCGGCCTTGTCTCCCGGATGATCTTTGCACGGCCACCAATCGCTTGCGCCATATGGTTCACTCAACGACCATACCCAGGGGGAATTTCCATTCGAAGAAAACTCGAAACTGCCGAATCCCGTACTTACGGGGAGGCCGCGATAGAACACGGTCACGGAAAGTGTATCATTCTTCTGGTACGGTCGGCGCAAAGTGATATTCAGAGTGGAGGGCTGCTGAGTGAAAGCCACTTTGCTGACTCCTTCTAGCACGGAATCGACTTTCATAGCATTTATCAGGTCGAGCGTGACGGAAGTCAGGTTGGCGGTCAACACTTTCGCAACCATTTTCACTGAGCCGCTCAGGAAGTTTGGACTGACCGTAAGCTTCAGGTCAAGCTTGTAGTAGGTGACGTCGAATCCTTCCTGACCCGGCGTGAGAGGGCTGGATTGTTTCGCCAACGTCTGAAACCTGCGGGCTTCCTGAGCTCTGAACTGTCCCTTGAGGTAGCTCTCCGACTCTTGAGCAGAAAGGAACTGCGCCATGAGCAGCAGTCCTAGCGTGAGGAACATTCGTTTGATCATTATAGTACTCACCTCGACATGGAGAACGATGTTGGTCCGGGACAAACTGTGTCAATATAAACAGAAAACACACGAGTTTCAGTTCCTTAACATTCTTTCATGCTGCAGTCATTCATCTGGAAAGTCACTGCATTATTTTCTTATATTCAGTTTGCGTCGTGCATTGGACAAAAGACTAGACCCTCTCAAAAAGGATCAAAGTCATTCCCGCTCGTTTTTGGCGGGAATCCAGACAGCGCGTTCTGGACTCCCGATAGAGACATTCGGGAGTGACATCGTGTTTTTAGATAGACTCTACACAATCAAAGCGATTTCAACGAGGAGACATTGATGCAAGCAACGGACACTTTTCGCACCAAAACAACCCTGACCGTGGGGGGAAAGAGCTATTCCATTTTCTCGCTTCGAAAGCTGGAACACTCTTTTCCGGGTTCCCTGAATCGGCTGCCCGTATCGCTGAAGATCCTCCTCGAGAACCTTCTCCGCCAGGAAGATGGCAGAGTCGTCGCCAGCGAAGACATCGAAGCTCTGCTCAAATGGGACGCGAAAGCCACGCCGGACAAGGAGATCGCTTTCATGCCCGCTCGGGTTCTTCTTCAGGATTTTACAGGAGTTCCATGCGTGGTGGATCTAGCGGCCATGCGAGATGCCATAGTCAAGATGGGCGGCGATCCAAACAAGATCAACCCCCTGCAGCCGGTGGATCTGGTCATTGACCACTCCGTCCAGGTCGATGACTTTGGCACCTCATCCGCTTTCGGGTCAAATGTTGAAAAGGAATTCGAGCGCAACAAGGAACGCTATGCGTTTCTCCGCTGGGGCCAACAGGCCTTCGAGAACTTCCGCGTTGTTCCTCCTGGGACGGGAATTGTCCACCAGATCAATTTGGAATATCTCGCCAAAGCCGTCTTCACCATGCAAAAAGGTGGCGAAACCTGGGCCTTTCCGGACACGCTTGTCGGGACCGATTCGCACACGACAATGATCAACGGCCTCGGAGTCCTCGGATGGGGTGTCGGTGGAATCGAGGCAGAAGCAGCAATGTTGGGTCAGTCCGTTTCGATGCTTATTCCCCAAGTAGTGGGATTCAAACTGACGGGGAAACTTCGCCCCGGATCAACCGCTACAGATCTCGTTCTGACGATAACTCAGGTGCTTCGCAAGAAAGGCGTCGTTGGAAAGTTTGTTGAGTTCTTTGGACCGGGGATGTCTTCACTCGGTCTTGCGGACCGTGCAACGATCGCTAATATGGCCCCTGAGTATGGTGCCACGATGGGCTTCTTCCCCATCGATCAGGAGACATTGAATTTCCTTCGCTTCACCGGACGCAGCCAGGAAGTTGTCGCACTCGTGGAAGCGTATTGCAGGGAACAGGGCATCTTCCACACTCAGAGCAGTCCGGAGCCGGAGTTCAGCGATGTGCTCGAGCTTGATCTCTCCACCGTCGAACCGAGTCTCGCCGGCCCAAAGCGGCCCCAGGATAGAGTGCCTCTTTCCCAAGCGAGACAGTCCTACCGAAAGTCGCTCGTGGAGATGCTCGAAATAAGGGGGACCGCTATCAACGAGGAGGCAGCTTCGAGCTGGATCAATCAGGCAACATCCGGAGCGTCTGAACAAATTGACCACGACCTCGCAGACACCATTCTCAAGAGCGTGCCTGTGCAGAATAACGGTACGACCTTTCAGCTTGCTCATGGCGCTGTCGTGATTGCCGCCATTACGAGCTGCACAAATACCTCAAACCCGACAGTACTCGTCGCCGCAGGTCTCCTCGCCAAAAGAGCGGTCGAACGCGGACTGAAATCCAAGCCATGGGTGAAAACGAGTCTCGCCCCGGGATCGAAAGTCGTAACAGATTACCTGCGCGAAGCCGGTTTGAATACAGCACTGGATCAGCTTGGCTTCAATCTCGTTGGATACGGATGCACGACATGCATCGGCAACAGTGGTCCCCTTCCAGAATCGATCTCGAAAGCACTGCAAGAGAGCGACCTGGTTGCGGTCTCAGTGCTTTCGGGGAATCGGAATTTCGAAGGACGCGTACATTCGCAAGTGCGTGCCAACTACCTGGCGTCGCCGCCCCTCGTCGTTGCTTATGCGCTCGCAGGGACGATGAACATCGATATACAGAATGACCCTCTCGGAATCGGCATCGACGGAAACCCGGTGTATCTGAAAGACATCTGGCCGTCACCGGAGGAGATAGAAGCCACAGTCCGGCAGTGTGTCAAATCGGAAATGTTCGTCAAGCAATATTCAAATGTTTTCGAAGGGGGCAAAGAATGGCAGGCATTGCCTGTCCCAACGGGCGCACGCTATGCCTGGGATGAGAAATCGACATACATTAAGGCGGCGCCATATTTCGAGAACCTTCCGAAGGATCCGAGACCACGGCAAGACATAGTCAATGCAAGAGTCCTGGCTCTGCTGGGAGATTCCGTTACAACAGATCACATCTCTCCGGCAGGTTCGATTGCAGCGAACGGTCCGGCAGCGAAGTACCTTGTCGAGCATGGAGTTCAGAAGAAGGATTTCAATCAATACGGGGCTCGTCGCGGCAACCACGAAGTCATGATGCGCGGGACATTCGCTAACGTACGGTTGCGCAACCTCATTGCCCCGGGCACAGAGGGAGGTTGGACCATTCATCCCTCTTCGAAAGAACCTCTTTCCATCTTTGATGCCGCGATGAGATTTCGTGATGAGCAAATCCCGCTGATCATTATCGCTGGCAAGGAGTATGGCTCAGGATCCTCGCGTGACTGGGCCGCAAAAGGCCCGAGGCTTCAAGGTGTACGGGCTGTGATTGCTGAGAGTTTTGAGAGAATCCATCGCAGTAATTTGGTGGGGATGGGTATCCTCCCTCTTCAATTCGAGGACGGGCAGAGCTGCAAATCGCTCGGACTGACTGGCCTGGAGACGTATACGATTCAAGGGATTGCGACGGGCCTTCAGCCCCGCCAGAGACTGACTGTCAAGGCGACAGATCCGAAGGGAGCCGTCAAGACGTTTACGGTTGTCTCTCGAATTGACACGCCCAATGAGGTCGACTACTACAAGCACGATGGCATCCTGCAATTCGTCTTGCGCTCGCTGCTGAAGTAGACTGGACCCCGAATTGGCGCCAGGACGGTTGGAACTCTCAATCGTTGAATCCTTTTTGCGTGGGCCTGCATCATATGAATGCATGAGACTGTTGGCAGCGACAGAATAAGAAGAAACCTTAGGAGATCGATTCTATGCCAGTATTTGACTATTCGTGTTCCGATTGTGGAAAGACCTATGACGTCTACCACAAGGTTCGAGAAGTGTCAGAAGATGTCATCTGTCCCAACTGTGGTTCCTCGAAACACAAGAAGCTGTTTTCAGCGGCAACTGTCTCCATGGGCGGATCCGCCAGCTCTACTCAGTCTGCTCCTCCATGTGAAATGGGGGGTGGCTGCTGTGGGGGCGCCTGCGGCTTGAACTAGATGGCTCTCTCATGAGCAAGTCGCTGCGAAAAGACGGCTTCTCTGGTTACATACTTGTCCTCTTCATTGCGATCGGGTTGTTTGCTTTGCTGCAAGAGAAAAATCCCGGTGTCAAGTCGATAACCGCTGATGAAGCTGCGCAGCTCATGCACCGCGACACGGCGGTTGTGTTTCTCGATGTCCGAACTGTCAACAAATGGAACAGCTCCACCGGACATCTCAACAACGCCATCCTGATCCCCTTTCAGGACCTTCGCGACCAGATCAATAGACTCAACACGTTTCGCGACCGTAGGATCATTGTCTATTGTCGCTCTGGCAATCGGAGTGGCAAGGCGGCCAGGCTCCTTTTGGACAGTGGATTCAATGCTGTAAACCTTGCAGGGGGAATACGCATGTGGAATGCCAGGCAATACCCTGTTCTTCAGGAGAAGGTTCAATGACGGGTGAAATCCTATTCTATGCCATCATCGGGCTGCTTGTCCTTATTTCACTCCGTCGGTTTTTTGTAAACCGATCGGTCACTCACTACAGTGTGAAGCAAGTGGAAGACAGGATCCAAACGAATCTAGGTGTTCTTCTTCTCGATGTTCGCACGGAAAAGGAGTGGCGACAAGGACATATCAAGGGCGCGCATCATATCCCGCTGCACGAATTGACGCGCCGATCATCGGAGTTGGACAAGCACAAGAACAGAGAGATCATCTGCTATTGTCAAACAGGCAACAGAAGCATCAGCGCTGCCTTGAGGCTGAAGCGTCTCGGGTTTTCGACAGCCAGCATGAAAGGCGGAATTGCGGAATGGAATTTTCAGAATCGTTCTTGAAATCACATGTGTTGAATCGGGTGGCCCCTATTGCTTTCGGCGCTCTTCTCGGATTCGGATACTACTTTTTTATCGGGTGCAGCACAGGTTCCTGCCCGATCACCAGCAACCCATGGAGAAGCACTGCCTACGGAGCGTTGATGGCAGCGGTTCTGACAATTGGCAACAGAGCTAACAAAAGCGAAAAGGAAGCCTCGCAGAAAGAGGAGAGCTGAATGAGCTACGGTTTCGCCAGAACAGTGTCGCTCTCATACGAGAGCGCAATCGAAAGAGTGACTGAAGAGTTGAGGAAGGAAAGTTTTGGCATCCTTACGACGATCGATGTCAAAGAGACGCTCAAGAAGAAGCTCAATGTTGATTTCAACAAGTACATCATTCTCGGCGCCTGCAATCCATCATTCGCATATCAAGCATTGCAGGCAGAAGAACAGGTCGGGCTCCTTCTCCCATGCAATGTGATTGTGTACGAGAAGGATGGCAAGACGATCCTGGCTGCTTTTGATCCGATGTCGATGGCGAAGGTGATGGACAATGAGGCGATGGAGCCAATTGCAGATCAGGTGAGGGCGAAGCTTTTTCGAGCGTTGAACGCTGTGGAATGACGCCAGCCGATCCTACGATCCCATATCCTTCAGTTCCTCCTGCGATCTCTTTGCAAAGTCCGAATCCGGAAGAATTGAGATTGCCTTCTTGAACAATTCGCGCGCCTTGTCGTAGTCGTCTGCCCGTTTGTGCGCGATCCCCGCATAGTAGTAGATCGAAACCCTTAGTTCCTTGGACTGATCGGCAAATGCAGGGTGTTTGATGAGCACGATGAAATCTTCGAGGGCAATCGAGAGCCTCCCGAGGAAACCGGGTGCAGCCAGAGCGTTCATTCCTCGAAGCATTCGTACCATCATGTTGTCCGGAGCCAATCCCACCGCCAGGTCCAATTCCGCGGCCCCTTTCCGCAGATAGCTCCATTTGTTTGGCGGCCACCAGGAATCACGAGCCCGCATTGCCCAAAGATCTCCCCGATAGGCTAGAGCAACGACATTTGCCGTGTCGATGATAAGGAGTCTGTCCAAATACTGGAATCCCTTGTCAACCGCATCTGCGTCGCCGGCGGCGGCCTTGTCGTGACAAAGCCTTCCGAGCTCCATTAGAATGGATACATCGCCGGGATTGGACTTGAGGGATCCCTCGAGTTCGCGAATCCTTTCCTGTGCAAGAGTTCCGACGAAAATGAAGCAACTGAGGCACACTGTTACCAGAAGGCGGAAAGAGGTTGAGATAGGCATGCGATTTCTGTTTTCAGGTTACACAGGATTTGCTTTCGCCTGCGGTATCGGCTTCTCCGTGACACGCCGCAGACGGAAGTAATCCCACAACCGATATCCAAGAAGCAAAGCGAGAACTCCCCCATACATGAGGGGCCGCTGGGTGTCAGCTTTCACTAACCAAAGATAATGTATAACTCCTCCCAATGCAGTAAAATAAACCAGCCGATGGAGGAGTCGCCATTTCTTCCCACCCATCCACTTTGCGACGATATTCCGTGAAGTAAGAGCAAGCGGAATCATCATCACGAAGGCCGCAAAACCAACGGTGATGAAGGGCCGCTTTATCACATCCCGAAGAATCTCATCAAATGCGAAATACTGATCAAGATAGATGTACGTGACAAAATGCAAAGAGCCATAGAAGAACGCGTAGAGCCCGATCATCCGTCGAAAACGGACCAGTGGCGCCCACCCAGAGATCTTTCGGAGCGGAGTGATGGTGAGGGTGAGGACAATGAAGCGGAGCGTCCAGATTCCAGTTTCTTCAGTGATATCTTTGATCGGATTGGCGCTGAGCTCACCCGCGAGCCCTCTCCACACCAGCAACCCTACGGGCAGCAATGCCAAGAGAACTACCAGTGGTTTCAGGATTCGTATTTCCCATTGCTTTTTCGGCACTACACTCCCGCGTTAGAAGTATTTCTTCAAATCCATCCCTGCGTACATCCCACCCACTTGATCGCCATATCCATTGAACATCAGGGTCTTCCGCTTCAGGAAATCACCGATTCTTCGTTCGGATTTCTGGCTCCAACGGGGATGGTCGACGTCCGGGTTGACGTTGGAATAGAAGCCATACTCGTTCGGAGCCAACAGGTTCCACGTCGTGGGCGGCTCCTTCTCAACGAATCTGATCTTCACAATCGATTTGATGCTCTTGAAGCCGTATTTCCAGGGAACGACAAGCCGTAACGGAGCACCGTTTTGATTGAGCAGATCTTTTCCGTACAGGCCCACTGCAAACAGCGTCAGGGGATGGCGAGCTTCGTCGAGTCGGAGTCCTTCGACGTACGGCCACTCCAAGACAGGCCGCTTCTGTCCGGGCATTTCCTCGGGACGATAGACAGTCTCAAACGCCACGTACTTTGCACGCGAGGTCGGTTCTACCCTCCTGATCAGGTCGGCAAGAGGAAATCCTCTCCATGGAATCACCATGGACCAACCTTCAACGCATCGATGACGATAAATGCGATCCTCTATCTTCGCAGGCTTCAAAATATCTTCGAGGTTATAGGTTGTCGGTTTCTTGACTTCCCCTTCGATACGGACCGTCCATGGCCTTGGCCGGAAGCTCCCGGAGTTTTCTGACGGGTCGCTCTTGTCAACACCAAATTCATAGAAGTTGTTGTAGGTTGTGATGTCTTTGAACTTACTCACTTCGTCGCCGACATCGTACGGTCCCTTCTTCCCTTGTTGCCACCGATCCTGTCCATAGAGGATCTGAGGAAACACCACGGAAGATGCGAGCCCGATTCCGGCCGCGGAGGCAATACGGATAAATGTCCTCCGATTGAGGTAGACGTTTTCCGGAGTGATTTCGGATGGATGTACTTCGTCGGTTTGTTTTCTGATCACAGAGGACCCTTCCACATGTTCGGCTGTAGAGAAAGAACACGATCCGAAGGGCGTTTGTTCCGGAGAGATTCTGAAAATGGGGCAGCCAAAGAAAGCACACCTAGCCCCGCTGCTGTTTCCACCACCGATCAACGACTTCTGGAATTTCCGTTCGTACTTCGCTCTGTTTCCATTTGTCGAAGAACTTAATGTCGGCGCTGCTCGGTTCGGGATTGGGGAAATCAATCTGAACACGCAAGGGCATCGGGATCGCCTCTCCCACGATAAGCGCTTCTCCCTGTCGAAGGGCAGGCAGCGTGTCAATCAATCCTGAGAACGTGTCAGACATCAGTTTACCCACGTACCCCTGATCCACGGGGTTGGTAAGACGGAGGATGACAAAATTGTTGCACTGCGAAAGTATCGTCTCGGAGACTTCCGAAGGTCGCTGGCTGACAATCATGCAGCTCACACCATACTTGCGACCTTCTTTCGCTATACGCTCCACTGTTCTTCGGGCGGCACTCGATCCCGAACCTCCCGTGGCAGGAAGGTAGTTGTGTGCTTCTTCAAACACGAGGAGAATGGGGAAATCGCGTCGGCTTGCATTCCAGAAGTTGAAGTCAAAGGCGAGGCGCGCGAGCAACGACACAATCGTATTCACGATATCGAACGGCACGCCGCTCAGGTCCATGATCGTGATGCGTGAATCCTGTGTCTTGCCGAAAATTCTGGTCAGAAGAAGTTTGAAGGAAGATGACTGAATGTACTCCTTCGGCTTGAACATGAACGAGTACCGCGGATCATTCAGGCGACTGTCGAGCCGGACGAGGAAGCGGGTAAACTTGGAGTAGAAGGGACCCTCCTTAGCACTCGCTCCGGTCGAACCCGAAATCTTTTCAGAATCATAGTATTGTATCTTCGCCCGCACCTCAGACAAATCGAAATAGACAGGTGTGTCCACGGTGATAACGTCGGCGAGCTCTGGGTTTTTGCCTTTCTTGGAGGCTGTGATAAGATCTTTGAACACGGTCAATTGCGTCGCTGCGTTTTCGTCTCGTTCGTCGATAAACGTCTCCTGGAGCTCGGCCAGGTTCATCAGCCAGTACGGGAGTTCGAGCTCGGCGATGTCGAGATGCTGGCTCGTTTCCGGAAATGCCGATGAGTACTCGTTGTGAATATCCAGGATGACCACGTTCGTATCCGGATACGGAATAACCTTCTGAAGAATCGAAGACACTGTGCACGATTTTCCCGATCCGCTGGATCCGAGGATAGCAATGTGTTTTCCAAAGAACCTGTTTGGATCCAGATATGCCCGCTCACGTTCAAAGAGGGACAATTGTCCCACGGAGAATCCGTACTTCCGGAAAACGGAAAACACTGCGGTGAGATCCGCGTCTTCTGCGATGAAGACGAGCGCATCGACCGGAGGGATGATCGAAACGCCACGCTCGTAACGCCCCCCTTTCACCGTCCCGACGAGGGCGAGATCCATGACGCAGCGCTGTGTGAATTTCCCGTTCTCAGAGTAATCCACTTTCTTGAACAGAGAGACCATCGCCACGACAATGATTTTGCCCACTGGGACCAGGACATAGCTTCCAATCTGGCCGATGTAGTACATCTTGCCATTGATTTCCCGGGAGAGCGTTTTGATATCGGAATCGATGAGGGCCGTTAGAGACCCACTGGAAACTCCGATAACAACACCGATACGTTTCTGTTCAGTCATGGAATTCCTCGTCTCTGAATCTGGAAAAGGTTACTCAATTCATGCGCTTGATAACAACGATTGTCTTGTCATCTCCGTCGTCCGATGCGGCGGAGTATTGAAGCACGTCATCCAACAAGTTCTTACAGATGTCCTTCGCGCTCAACCCTGCAAACTCTGCAATCTTTCGCTCCAGGCGGGGTTCGCCGTACATCTCCCCACCTCCAACCGCTTCGACGACTCCGTCAGTGTAGAGGACAACGACATCGTCTTTTGTGAGATGCGTATTGTCAACCTTGTACACACCATCGGGAAACGGACCCATAATCTGCCCGGTCGCTTCGAGGAGATCAATGCGTTTGCTCTCAGCCCGGTACACCATAGGGCTGTTATGACCGGCATTGGAATACAGGAGCAAACCCTTTGGATCATCGGAGAGCTCCGCGTAGAACATGGTGACGAACTGCTCCTCTGAAAACGTCTTGTTGATGAGTTTGTTGACGCGCGACATTACCGCGGCAATTTTGGTGTCGTAGGTGATTCCCATCCGCAACGCGCCGGCGACATACAACGCCTGAGCCGCAGCCCTGAATCCCTTGCTCGCTGCATCGCCAATGACAACGCTGAGACGGTCGTTCTCTGTATCGGAGGAAAGGTAGTCAAAAAAGTCACCCCCGACAATCCTGTCAGGAATTGATATCCCATATAACTCATAGTGATGAAACGTGAAGGCGTGTTGCGGTAGGATGCTCTGTTGGATTTCTCTCGCTTTGTCGAGGTCTTTCTCGAGAAGATACGCCTTCCGTTCGACTTTCCGACCGCGAAGCAACGATGTCACAGCCAGGCTAATGATGTTGAGATCCGGTATCAGAGATTCTTCCATGATATCGGAATTGAACGCAAGAATGTACTGCGGGATCTTGCCTTTTTTCGTTTCAATTTTCTCGCCGACCCCCGTAGCTGAGAATTTGACAATTCCTTTCTTTCGGAGATAGCGATCCGTTTCATTTGCGATGACGGAACGATGATCAGCCAGCTGGTAGAAAATCGGGTAGCCCGACAAACCGATCTTGTATCCGGGCTCGAGCCGTTCGATCACACCAATCTGATGGATGAGGCGATATGAATCTGATGCAGGTTCATATTGCCAGATCCGTCCCCCCCTCATATTGATCTTCTCGTCTTTGACGATCTCGTTCAGAACATGCTTCAAGAGTTCTTTGTCGGTCTTGAACTCATGGGAAGCAAAACTCTCGATCGTGCGATACATCCTGCGTTGGTTCATCATAGCGCTACAGTGCCCACCTATCGTAATACGTTGATGCTAGAGAACTTGTGGTGGTGACAGATACCACGCACAAACAACATCAGGGTTTCCCTTTCTCTTGCACTGAACCACATGGAACCCTTTCAGCCATGGGCAGGGAAAGTCCCTGGAAGATGTTACCTCATTTCTCGCAGAAAATCAAATGGGTACAACGGGCGAAGCTAGTCGAGCTTCTTTCGGAATCGCATTACGCTTGCTGACAGGATTGTGATTCCCATAACAAGCATGATACACGCTTCGGGCCAGAGAGCTTTCAACCCGACGCCCTTGAGGATGATGGAACGGATCACAGTAAGATAGTAACGCATGGGAATGGCGAGTGACAGAACCTGAAGCGGTTTCGGCATATTCTCAATGGGAAACACGAAACCGGAAATGTACATCATTGGCATGACGATGAAGAATACCGTCGTCATCATCGCTTGCTGCTGTGTGCGGGAAATTGTCGAGACGAATAATCCTATGCCAAGGGTGTTGAGCAAGAACACTCCACTCAGCACGAAGAGCAAAATCACGCTTCCCTTCACCGGAATGTCGAAACCGAAGACCATCACTGAAAGGACGACCGCAACATTCCCCAACCCGATGAGCGTGAACGGGATGAGCTTGCCAAGGATCAATTCGACTGGTCGGATGGGGGTCACCATGATTTGTTCGAGGGTACCCACTTCCTTTTCCTTCACGATTGCCATTGCCGTGAGGTTCATCGTCGTTATAAGAAGGATGAGCACAAGCACCCCGGGCACCATGTAGTTGCGGCTCTTCAGTGAAGGATTATACCATGCCCTGATTTCCGCATCCACTCGCCCCGTAGGAACCTTCCCTCCAATCACTTCTGTCAAAATTGTAGTCGAGGCGCCCATGATGATCTGGTTGACGTACCCCATCGTGATGGCCGCCGTGCTTCCTTCGCTACCATCGAGCAGAATCTGCACCTTTGCTGGTTCTCTGGAGAGGATCTTGTTTCCAAACCTGGGAGGGATAACAAGAGCCATGTTTACTTTGTTATTGTCCACATATCCCCGAACGCTGTTATAGTCCTCCGTTGAATACTCAATCGTGAAATATCCGGAATTGGAAAACGATTGAATGAACGAGCGACTCTCCAGGCTCTTGTCCAAGTCACATATCACCATCGAAATATTCTTGACATCCAGCGACGCGGCGAACCCAAGGAACGTGAGCTGAAGTACCGGCGCAAGGAATACAAGCGGCAGGAGCCGCTTGTCCTTGAACAGCTGCCCAAACTCCTTTCGTAGTAAGGCTATGATTCGTTGAAGGCTCACCAGGCTATCCTACAGTCTTTTTGAATCGCAATGTGCTGAACGCCAGAAGAATCCCGGCATAGAGTGACAGATAGATAATTTGCGGCCAGAACGCGGCCAGTCCAACACCTTTCAAAACAATGCTGCGCAGGATGACAAGATAGAACTTCGCCGGCGAAATATTCGAGAGCACCTGCAGCCACCACGGCATACTCCGGATGGGAAAAACAAACCCCGAAAGGACGATCGTCGGAACGATGGACACTACCGTGGCAATTTGAAATGCGACTTGCTGGCTATCGGAAATCGTCGATACCAACAGCCCAAGGCTCAGGGCAGCCGTGATGAACAACAACGTAGCCCCGAATAGGTACAGTATGCTTCCCTTGATGACTACATCAAATAGGAAATAGGCTGCCACGAGAACGAGCGCAGCAGCGACGAGAGAAATCAATGCATACGGAATGAGTTTGCCAATGATGAAATCAAGAGAGTGAATCGGTGATACGTTGATCTGCTCAACCGTGTTACGCTCCTTTTCACGAACGATGGACAGAGAGGTCGCGATAACGCATGTGATAGCCAGAATGAAGCCGATCAGGCCCGGGACGAGAAACTTTGAACTCTTCAATTCCGGATTGTACCAGATCCGCCCCTCGTAACTGATAGGAATGTAATTGGCCTTGCCAATCTTCGAGAGGTTGCTCATCACAATCTTTTGTGAATACTGCAGGGTCACTGCCTGCGCGTAACCGACAATCGTGGTGGCCGCACTCGCATCCATGCCATCGACAAGGATCTGAACAGTGGCTCGCGAGTTCGAAAGCAGGTGGTCGGAGAAGTCAGAGGGAATGACCAGCGCCATTCTCACGCGACCGTCATCCAGCAGGTCCGTCGCCTGTTCAGACGTGGACAGCATCTGTACAAAGTCGAAATATCCGGATGTGACGAACGAGTTGATGAATTCCCTGGAGACAGGACCTTTATCCTGGTTAACGACAGCCATTCTGATATGGTTGACATCGAAATTCAGCGCATAGCCGTTGAGGAGCAGCAGTCCGGCAGGCACCAGGGTAAGTATCGTCAACACCCGCTTATCCCGGCGAATGTGCATGAATTCCTTCTTGATGATTGGTATCAGCCTTCTGAACATGCACTCTCCTCAAGCAGCCCGCTTTGATTCCTGGTCCAGAAGATAGATGAAGACATCTTCCAGCGAGGGCGTAATGCGTTCCACGTGGTCAAGCCGGATATCGCGCTCCCTCAGGAGTCTGACGATCTCACGACGCGCAGTTCTTTCTTCGGACACGGTGACATGGACAGAGATTCCAAACACTGACGTCTCGACAACCCAGGGCTGCTTCTCAAAAAGAGCGAGGGCTTCGATGACGTTGGAGCATTGGACTTCCAGGATTGGAGTCTTGATGTGTTCCTCTTTCAATTCCTTTGGGCTTCCTCCGGCGATGATCTTTCCTGCGTTGATCAGGATGATATCGTTGCAATATTCGGCTTCCTCGAGAAAGTGCGTCGTCACGAGAACGGTGACACCATCGGCAGACAGCTCATTGATGAGCTCCCAGAACTTACGTCTCATCAGCGGATCGACTCCGCTGGTCGGTTCATCAAGGAACACGATGCGGGGCCTGTGGAGAACTGCACACCCCAGGGCAAGGCGCTGCTTCCACCCCCCCGAGAGAGTTCCCGTGATGCTGCGCTCACGCCCCTTCAGGTTCGCCATTTCCAAAACCCATTTCTTGCGTTCCCCGAGTGTGCTGTCACTGAGGCCGTAGACCTTTCCGTAGAAGTTGATGTTCTCATCGACGGTCAGGTCTTCATAGAGTGAGAACTTCTGTGACATGTAACCTATGTTCTCTTTCACTTTTTCCGGCTGTGTGTTTATGTCGGAACCTCCTACCCGAGCCGTCCCCGTCGTCGACTGCAGAAGTCCGCAGAGCATTCGAATCGTCGTGGACTTACCTGCGCCGTTAGCCCCCAAGAACCCGAAGATCTCCCCTGATTTGACCTCAAAGTTAATGTGGTCAACGGCGCAGAATTTTCCGAAATGCTTTGTCAGGTTTTCAACTTCAATTGCGTTCATTTTCTACATGCTCTCGCTGAATTGACTGCTCCGTTTATTTGAGATCCCCGACCGACTTGGTCAACCTTGCCTCCGAAAGCTCATGATCGACAAGCGCTTGAGTTAGCTGCAACTTCGATTGAAGCAAGGCGACTTCTGCGTCCAGAAGCTCAGAGCTTGTCGCGAGCCCGGCTTTAAATTTCTCGGAAGTCATTCTGTAGTTTTCGTTCGCTTGTTGGACGGTGAGTTCTGACAATCGGATGCGCTCTTTCGATTGCTGATAATTCAGATAATTCTGGGTCACCTCCAACGTGACACCATCTTTGAGAGTTACTAGGAGGTCCTTGTTTTGCTCGTGCTGGGACCTCGCCTGACTCGTCTGATGGACGGTCGAGAGGCTATTCCACAAGTCAAATTGAATTGACACTCCCACATCCCACGTATCGTTGAACGCGTCCTGCAACGGGATGATCCGCTGATTCGGCCTGGAATAGTAATAGTTGCCTGTCAGAAATACCTGAGGGAACCATCCTCCTGTCGCAGACACAATGGCCGCATCAGATGCTTTGATCCGCGACTCCATCGCGAGGATCTCCGGGCGATGTATGAACGCAACGGCCTGAAGCTTCTCAAGTTCTCCGAACTCTTTCGACGTCGGAGTCAGCGGCGAGGTGATCTCGATCTCCGTTTGCAGAGGGAGTCCGACAGTTGAATTAAACACAATCGTCGCAAGCTGGACATTGTTGACAGCGTCGCTCTGCAAAATCCTGGAGTTGGACAGTTGAATCTTCACCTTGAGGAGATCGTTGGCTGTCACAAGTCCCTGCTTTATGAGGTTTTCTGTATCCTTCAGATGCGCAGAGACCTGCGCCACATTCTCATCTGCCAGTCGCTTGATTTCTCGCGCGCGAAACAGATTCCAGTATGCCGACTTGATATTGAAGACAAGCTCGCCTTTGTCTTTTACTACATCCCTTCTCGTTGCCTCAGCCTGATAGGACGCATTGTCCGCCGCTCCCTGCAGTTTCCATCCGGTGAACAGGGGCTGTTGAAAGGAGGCACGTGCCACATAATTGTCTGCGATGTAAGGAAAGATCGTCGGAATGCCAGGGAACGGAATCTTGAACTCCGGAACGGAGCTGAGTCGCTGATATGAAGCCTGGACCTTGAGCGACGGGTACAACGAAGCAGAGACTTCCCGCGCTTTTGCCTCAGCATATTCTGACCTCATTTGGGAAGCGTGAAGCACCTTGCTGCTCTCAAGCCCGATGGTCAAACTCTCTTCAAGAGTGAGAGACTTTTTCTGCGCAAACGTCATCGATACGATGGTCGCACACAGAACGCCTGCCACCGCGACAATTCTTTTCATGCTACCTGACCTCCTTCGAAAACTTGTCCGACTGCCTGGCCAGACAAGAGCGAAATAAAGACATTCTCCAGCGATGGGGAAACCACGCGGCGATCCATCACCTTAACAGCGTTCTTCTCCAAGAGTTCGATAATTGTGCGGATGTCACTTTTTTCGTCATCGACCACAATGTTCATGCGGTCTCCGAATGCCTGGACCTCCCGGGCAACAGATTCTTCTTTGAGGAGAGACGCTGCCTTTCGGATGTCCGAACAAACAAGTTCAACGATTGTTCCCTTCATGATCTTCTTGAGGTTCTGGGGACTGTCCGCGACCAGAACCTTTCCCCCGTTCATCATTGCCACGTGGGTGCACCGCTCAGCCTCATCCAGATATGGTGTCGTCATGAGAATCGTGATACCGGTTCTGAGGAGATTCGACAGGATTTTCCAGAAATCCCGTCGAGAGACCGGATCGACGCCGGCCGTGGGTTCATCCAGGAATATGACTTCCGGTGCGTGGATCAACGTACAAGCCAGAGCGAGCTTCTGCTTCATCCCGCCGGACAAGTTCTCCGCGTACCGAGCCCGGAACGGTGTCAGACGGGTGAATTCAAGCAATTCCTCCCGCCGTTGCTGATAGTCCTGCACTCCATGTATTTCGGCAAAGAACTCGATGTTTTCGTCGATCGACAGGTCGCCGTACAAACTGAATTTCTGAGACAGGTATCCGATTCTCCTCTTGACCTCTGCGGATTGTCTCTGGACATCAAAGCCACAGACAAAGAGCTCTCCTTTGTCCGGAGGCACGATGCCGCACAACATACGAATGGTGGTAGTCTTCCCGGAACCGTCCGGGCCGACAAGGGCATACATCTCTCCCTTTCTTACCTGAAGGGACGCAGCATCAACCGCCAAACGGCCCTCGAAAGACTTGCTCACTGACCGCAATTCAATCGCATTCATGGATTCTTCTCATCGCACATACGCGTCTGCCGGCATCCCGGATTTCAGCACTCCTTCTTTGTTTTCGATCTCCAGTTTCACACCAAAGACAAGCTTCGTGCGATCCTCTTTCGTTTGAACGTTTTTCGGCGTGAACTCAGCAATCGGGGAGATGTACACAACCTTCGCCGGAAATGGTTTGTCCGGATAGGTATCGATGTAGACATCCGCCATGCCCCCAAGCTTCGCCTTTCCGAGCTCGGTCTCATTAACATAGATCATCAGGTTCATTTTGTCGAGGCGCGAAATGGCAGCGGCGACCGAGCCCATGCTCATCAGTTCTCCCTGCTCCACGGGTATGTGTGTCACGGTCCCTGCGACAGGGGCGACCACGACTGCGTCTGTGAGTTGCTTCTTGAGCAGATCCGACGTTGCTTGCGCCTGACTCGCTCGAGCTCGAGCTGCAGTAAGGTCTTCCGGCCGGGCGAACTTCCGCAGTTTTGCCACTCCCTGTTCGGCCGAGCTCAATTGCGCCTTCGCAATCGTGTATCTTGATTCCGCGTCGTCGAATTGTTTCCTCGTGATGGTGTTACTCGACAGGAGTTCTTTCATCCGAGCATAGTCGTCGCTGGCGTTCTTAAATGAAGCCTCCGCCTGACGAAGTGATTCTTCCCCAAGGCGGATGTCTTCAGATCTCGCCCCATTGATCAGCAGACGATACTGCGCGTCGGCGACCTCAAATCCCGCCTGGGCTTGCCTAAACTGAAGCTCCAACGTCGAACGGTCCAGGACGATCAACGTATCCCCCGCCTGCACCTGCGAACCCTCCTGGACACGAATTGACTCTATCTGACCCGGGACTTTTGCGCTCACCTTGACTTCGGTGGCCTCAAGTGTCCCACTGGCTTCGATGACCCCTTTGTGATTCGAGCCGCAGCCGATGACGATGGCAGCAACGATGAGCAAGAATAGTTGTGTTTTCATATCAACCTTCAACGTGTTAAGGAGAGTCCTGTTTTCGATCCAATGAAAGAAGTTCTTTTCTTGCAGCGTCTGTCAGTGCGCCCTGAAAGATTACGGTGACGATGCTCCGCGTGGCTTGCTCGGCGGAGAATGAATGAGATATCAACACTTCGGGATTCACGATCCCTTGAATCGAATACATAAGCATTTCGACGACCACTTCTTCGTGGACTTCCGGACGCAGGACGTTTTCGGATTTCGCCTGGGCAACCATCGCGACGAGCCTGCTGACAATATGGTCCTTTCGAAACTTGTCAAGCTCTTTCCAAATGGTGGGCGCAGAACGCTGCAGGTCGATGATGCTTTCTTTGCGAACCTTGCTGAGGTAGGTCCCCATGGTCATCATAGCCGTAGCAAGTTTTTCAACGAGAGGTCTGTCGGAAGAAACGATGCGCTCCAGCTCCCACCCAGCGGAGCGCATCATCGAGTGCAAGGAGGCTCTGAGAAGCTCCTCCTTGCTAGGATAAGATTTGTAGAGGGTCTTTTTGCTTATTCCCAGATGAGAAGCGATTTCGTCGACCGTAACCTTGCTGAACCCACGCGCCAGAAACTCGTTTCGAGCGTGCTCCAAGATTACATCGCGTAATTCTAATTCTGTCGTCATCTCTGTAGGGAGAAGCTAGATACTGTATGCGTGTTTGTCGTTTCCTAATATACATTGATTCGTTAGTGCAATGTCTCTACTGGTTTGTTGTCTAACACGGCGGAAACGAATAGCGTCTTATTGGTTTCCAATATAATATGTGCCGAGGCGTTTGTCAAGTAAAATCTTTCACTTTTTTTCACACGCCAATTGCTTAGACCGGCAAGGGGAAATGAGCTCCTTCGAAAGCTTCCACTCTCAGAGCGACACACATGGGCACAAAACTGCCCTTTTGCGGGTACCTTCGGTGTCTTTCGAAAGTTGGATGAATCGGAAGGACTTGACAGCTCACACAACCTCAGGCGGCAAAACGACCTGATTGGCGAGAGGCATGCCTTGGCTGGTTCAACTCGACTGCGGGGGGTCAACCTCGGTTAGCAGTTACGGCAAATCCATGGAGATGTCTTGAGGGGGGCGGCTATTCTTTGGCTCGCATCATTTCAGTCAACTCTTTCATCCCCCCGCTTCCCAGCACAAACTCGAATTCCTCCGCGCATACTTCCAGCACGGAGCGACTTCCTCCCGGTATCATGCTGCAGCACTGAGACCGATTTGTGAAATCAGGATCATCGATGGTCAGAACTCCTGATACGACTGTTACCGGAAATGCGAAACAATAGAATGGTTTCAGGGTATGTTTGGATATCCCCTGTTCAGTTGCCACGAACTGTAGAACACATCGTCCGTCTCTCATCAGGAAGATGCACCCCCGATCATTGGCTTGCGTCCCGATCGCCCGTCCCGACGGAAAATCCTCATCGTGCTCATCGTCCGGATCGAACCACCGGGAGGAATCATGCTCCTGTTCCGGTTCCATGTGCTGCCTGATCAGATCGGCATTCTGGAGAATCTTGTCCCTTTCCTGAAGATCCACCATCACTCCATGCTGACAACATGAGGCATTACAGTTGGTCATAGAACATCCGTGACTGAACTTTGATTCAAACACCACAGGATCGACCTTGAGCACTGCAATATGCGTCAACCGGTGGTTCCGGATTTCTGCAATCCGCTTCTCTCCCATCAGGATTCTTCTCTTGAATGAATGTATGGTGGGACTGAGATCGTCTCAGTAACCTATTTCTCTTCGATGCGCTTCTGCAACTCGACAAGTTTTTGCAGCGCTTCCAATGGAGTCATCTTCTCCACATTGAGTTTCCGGATTTCCTCGCGCAGCTTGTCATCCTTCACTTCGAACAGTGTCATCTGGATATCCGGAGGCGGGATGCGTCCCTTCAATTGCCTGCCGCTCGAATACACGTTGAGTTCCGAATCTTCCAGGTTTTTCAGTATCTTCTTTGCGCGATCGGTAACCTCTTCCGGCAATCCGGCCATCTGAGCCACCTGAATACCATAGGAGTGATCGGCGAAGCCGGGGACAACTTTGTGAAGAAAAATTACTTTGTCTCCGTATTCCCGAACATCCACCTTGTAGTTTTTGATGCGGGGGAAAATATCAGCGAGTTCATTCAGTTCGTGATAGTGAGTGGCGAACAAGGTCTTTGCGCCAATTCGGCCGTGGAGATATTCCGTCAAAGCCCAGGCGATACTGATGCCATCAAAAGTGCTTGTGCCCCGCCCCACTTCATCGAGCAGAATCAGACTGCGGCTTGTTGCCGTGTTGACAATGGTTGCTGCTTCATGCATTTCGACAAGGAACGTGCTCTCGCCTGAAGCAATATTGTCACTGGCTCCAACCCGTGTATAGATCCGGTCGACAATGCCGATGTGAGCTTCTGCAGCGGGAACGAAGCTCCCTACCTGCGCAAGCAGGACAATCAGGCCGACTTGGCGAAGGTAGCTCGATTTTCCGCTCATGTTCGGTCCAGTGACGATGAGAATCTGGTTTTCCTCGACATCCATGAGCGTGCTGTTTGCCGTGTACCGCTCGCCCGGCGGCAACAGCCTCTCAATGACCGGATGACGCCCCTCCTTGATCTCAAGCCGAAGCAAGTCATTCACTTCCGGGCAAACGTAATTGTGCTCGACAGCTACATCGGCCAACGATATGAAGCAGTCCATTGTGGCGAGGATGTGCGCGTTTTCCAGAATGTTCCCGGAGTATTCCGAGATGGCGAGCCGCACCTCGTTGAAAATCCTCGTCTCCAGAGCAAGGATTTTCTCCTCTGCGTGGAGCACCTTTTCTTCATATTCCTTTAGCTCCGGAGTGATGTAGCGCTCTGCATTCGTCAGTGTCTGCTTTCGAATGTAGTTGGCCGGGACTTTGTCTTTGTGCGTGTTGGTGATCTCAATATAGTACCCGAAGACGTTGTTGTAGCCGACTTTCAGCGAAGAGATCCCCGTGCGTTGGCGCTCGTCTGATTGCAAGCGCGCGATCCAATCCTTTCCGCTGAAGGCAATCGAGCGAATATCGTCCAGTTCTTTGTTGTATCCCTTCTTGATGACACCCCCATCCGAAAGCGAAATTGGAGGATCATCCTCAATCGCATCATGGATCAGCTTCACCAGCCCCTCGAGAGGATCCAGTTTCCCACGCATCTCTTTGAGTGTCGGAGAAGTGAGATTCCCGACATGCGCCTTGATCGACGGAATGAACGACAAAGACCTCTGGAGCTGCCTGAGCTCCCGCGGATTTGCCCTGCCCGTAGCGATCCTCGCGACGAGCCGCTCCAGGTCCCCAATCTGTTCAAGGATTTCCCGAAGGTCACTTCTGACGCTGTCACTCCCAAACAGCTCTCGAACGGCATCGAGGCGGCGTTGGATTGCCTCGAGCTTTTTCAACGGACGATTTACCCACGCCTTCAGAAGCCTCCCTCCCATTGCGGTTTGCGTCCGATCGATCACCGCGAACAGTGTTCCATCCGACTGGCCTGAAAGCGAAGCAGTGATCTCCAGATTCCTCTTCGTCGACGCATCGAGCACCATGTAGTCACTCGTGTCGAAGGGGACAATCTTCTTGATGTGCGGAAGGTTCGCCTTCTGGGTCTCCTGCAGGTAGTGCATCACCGCTCCGGCTGCAACGATGCCCGTCTTGAGATGCTCGACTCCAAACCCCTTCAAGGATTGTGTCTTGAAGTGATTCACGAGAATCTCGTAGCTGTAGTCGCCATTGAATACCCAATCATCGACTTTGCTATACAAGCCCCGGAACTTTCCTCGCAGGATACTCTCCACAGTTTCAAAGTCGCGTTTCTGGACGAGAAGCTCGACCGGCTGGAGAACGCTCATTTGCTCCGGCAGTTGCCGGAGAGGAAATTCGGTGACGCTGAACTCCGCCGTCGATACATCGACAAATGCAAAACCGACGAGCTCGTTTCCTTGAGCAAGTGGCGAAGGAAGTGAAACGGCAGCAAGATAGTTATTCTGTTTCTGCTCGAGGACTTTGTCGGAGAAAGCAACGCCGGGGGTCACCACTTCTATCACATCGCGTTTCACGATCCCTTTCGCCAGCTTTGGATCCTCAAGCTGTTCACAGATCGCAACTCGGTACCCCGCTTTGAGAAGCTTGGGAAGGTATGCGTCAATCGCGTGATGGGGAAAGCCCGCGAGTGGAATCTCACCTGCCGCACCGTTGCCACGCTTGGTGAGCGTGATCCCCAGCACCTTCGCTGTTGTCTTCGCGTCTTCTTCGAAGGTCTCATAGAAGTCACCCATCCTGAACAGGAGAATTGTGTCCGGGTGCTTCGCTTTGACCTGCTGATACTGTTTCATCAACGGCGTCGACATTGCAGCATTCGCCTCGTTCTATTGAGTCTGGTCATCCTTCGAATTCTGCCCCGACAGTGACGAAACCACTTTCTTCGTCAATCATGATTGTCAGCACTTGTGGTCTACAACAGACCGCACAGTCTTCGACATAGGTTTGACGCAAGCCGACTGAGGGATCTACAAACGTTTCGTTTTCGACCCCGCAGATGGAGCAGACGTATATGCCCGAAAGCTCTTCTTTCATTGGCTATTTCCAAGATACAGAAAGTTCGACACCCAGACAACCGCCTGCACCCGATTCGCCAATGTGATCATTATTGACCTTTCATCAAAGTTTCGGTAGGTTCTGCCCACACTAAACGTGGGATTGCGTCGTCTATGGGAATCTATCCTCAACCGAACCATTGGCAATGCGGGCCTTTCGCCCTGAAGCACGGCCTTGTCATGCTTGGCATCCTGGCCGACGAGGACAGGATCACCGAGCTCGCCGGGACACGGTGGTGGTCGGGAACCGATGAGTTCCAGCTCGCCAGAGCCGCCAGGCGATTCAACTGCGATCTGACGCTCCTTCGCCGATATGATGCCGAGACCGCCCGGCGTGAACTGATTTCCTATCTACAGCGAGGTATCCCCGTTCTCCTCTGCGTCCAGGAGTGGGGCCATTGGATTACGGCTGTCAAAGTGGAAAAAGGCAAGTTCATCATCCTTGATAGCAGAGAGAAATCAGTCTTGAACATTCTCTCCTGGCGAGACCTCAAAAAGCTGTGGACGTATCACGAGCGAGATGATCGTGACAAGACCGCTGTTCAGACCATCTTCGACTTCCATCCCGTGATCCCTCGATTCCGCGTTCGCACGAAGGCGCGTTTCTCCATTGCCCGGGCCAAATTCCTCCGCAAGCCTCACAACCGTGGATTTGCCCGATTGTGGAATGATTACCTGGAGGATCTGCTGAAACTCTGCAGACCGCGCACACCTCAGCGATCGAATTTCATTTCGCTTGGCGAGTTTCTCCGGCGGCATGAGGCAATGATCATCGACCAGCTCGACCTGTGGCATGGATGGATCGAACGTTCGCAGGCAAAACGCGTCCTGAGCCACCTGCATTTTGTCGCAGACACCTATGGGCTAGTGCTCCCCAGCCAGGATGAAAAGCGCGGTATTGCTGGAATCACTGCCATACTTGCCCTCTGGGCTGCCAGTGAATATGGTGTGCTTCCGGTTTACAATCCGGAGCGGAAGAAGAAACGCCACTAACATCCTCCTTGTTTATCTCCAGACCGTCGAACGCAAAAAGAATCCCGCCCTTTGTGGGGCGGGATTCTCTTCTTATAGATGCTTACTGCACATCGCGGATCTAGCCGGCAACACCTCTCTAGTACAAGAACATCGGCTTTCCAAGCAGATGAGCAACCTTCGGCCTATAGTTCTCGACATCGTAGAGCTCGGCGACGTCAACCCGCTTTAGACCTTGCGTCAACGTCTCGATCGGAACGGTGGTGTACTTTCCTTCGCGAAGAGCAACCATTCTTCCGAATTCGTGCTTCACGGCAAGATCGGTCGCAAGGTTTGCGTAGCTGATCGCAACCATACGATCAAGCGCGTCAGGTTCGCCGCTTCTCATCAGATATGCGACCTTCTGATACACCGTGTGAGCCCCGAGCAACTTCTTCAATGCTTCTTCTGTCACAGCACCGATCCCTCCTAGTTTGCGATGACCATACGCATCTTCCTCGCCGTACTCGACAACCTGTCCCCCGAGAAGATGCGCGCCTTCAGAAATCGTGACAATCGCATAGCCGCTTGGATTATGAGCCTTGTCCTGCTCAAGGAAGCGTGCCAACTTTTCGACGTCGAACGGCACCTCGGAAATTATCGCACGATCAACACCTCCAAGATATGCCGAGATCAGGGACGTTTCCCCGGAATTACGGCCGAAGAGTTCGACGATGGCCACACGTTCGTGAGAGCCGGCAACTGTCCGAAGCGCTGTGATGAAATCCACACTCCGAGTAACAGCCGTCGAAAACCCGATGCAATAGTCCGTCCCGAAGACATCGTTGTCCATCGTCTTCGGAATGGCAATCGCAGGAACCCCCTCCTTGTGCATCCGGACAGCATAGCTCTGTGTATCATCACCGCCGATGGTGATCAGCACATCGATCTTCAAGTGTTCGATGACTTTGAGCACGTGCGGCGTGAAGTCAACCCTGTAGTCGGTTCCGAGTTTTTCATGCTCGGCTGTTTTCAAAAATTCCGGGATGTCGTTGATCCTGACTTTTCCGGGATTCGTGCGGGAAGTATGCAGAAATGTGCCGCCTGAACGGTCAATGGTGCGGGTATTCAACTTGTTGAGATGAACATAGTTGTCACCCTCGTTATCTTTCCGGGCGAAATCATAATTCAGCAATCCTCCCCATCCCCGCCGGATTCCAACAACCTCCGCGCCTTTGTCAATTGCTCGGTAGACGACGGCCTTGATGCACGGATTCAAACCGGGCACATCACCGCCTCCAGTAAGGATTCCTATACGCATTGTCTGGGTTCCTCTTGATCGTTGTTAGTGAAGTGAGTCGATGTTCCATTGCTCCATCACATCGAGCAACTTGTAATCTGTCAAATCGTAATGCATGGGCGTTACCGACACGTAGTTGTCCCGAATGCAGGATTGATCGAATTCCAATCCCTTGTCATCGTCCTGCAAGTCGCCAGTGAGCCAATAGTATTCTTTGTTCGTAGGATCGCGCCTGATATCGAATGTGTCATTCCAGACGGCTCGGCCCTGGCGAGTCACCCGAGCACCTTTGATATCCTTCTCCGGAATAGCAGGGACATTGACGTTCAGCAGTGTTCCTTCAGGCAGCCCCTTCTTCAGAACCAGTTGTGCCAATTTCCGGGCAAACTTCGCGGCATAGCGAAAATCGGGCGGCCCGTAGGTGGTCAGTGACACTGCAATCGACGGAATGCCCAGAATCGTTCCCTCAGTCGCCGCAGAGACGGTTCCGGAATAAATAATGCTGATGGCAGTGTTCGCCCCATGGTTCACGCCAGAGACGACGAGGTCGGGCTTCTTCTTGAGGAGCGCTTTGACAGCGAGTTTCACGGAGTCAGCCGGCGTGCCCTCCACTGAATAGCCAAAGAAGGAGCCATCCTTTTTGACCTCCTTTGCCCTCAACGGAAAGTTCATGGTGATCGCGTGCCCCACGGCACTCTGTTGTTTGTCGGGAGCTACAACGACCACATCGCCGATCTTCCTCAGTTCCTGAACGAGAGCGTAGATACCAGGAGCGTCCACGCCATCATCGTTCGACACCAGTATGTAGTATCTCTTTTTGCTCTTCGAGTTCACGTCGATTGAAAGTATTGAAAATTAAACACTCATACAATGTCTCTTGGAGATCCCGATGTGACAAATCCGTCCACCTTCGCGCTCGTTTCGTGTTCGGTATCAGTCTTCTCCACATTCATTCCCAGATTGGAGAATTCTATTCCCCAAGCCTTCTCGAATCCCCATTGGAGGAGAGGAACCACCTCTTCAAATCGGACCCTTCTACCGAGGGCAGACGAGAGGTCAACTGTGTTCTTCTTGAGGTCGAGCTTCAACTGATCGCGTTGATCGCTTTCCAATCCCCTGAGAAACTCCACCATCCGTTGATGGTCCTCACCGAGAAGGACGGATCCGTGCTGGAGGACAACCTCCTGACCATCAGGTCGGGCAAATCTCCTCTGAGCACTCCCAACCAGCTTTCGGCCCCCGATATGGATTTCGTACCGGGCAACGCTCGCAAAGCAGGCAACTGCGGATGGTGTACGATAGAGTGATGGAAAATGAGGCTGTGACTTTTCGAGAGCGACCTCGGCACCCAATTCCCGGAGACCTCGCATAAGGGCTTCGCTTATCTGTCGATACACCGAAAGGACGCTTTTCTGCGAGGCAACCATCGCGACGCTGTATGTAACTTCATCGGAATGGAGTATCGCTCGACCTCCCGTGGGCCGGCGAACGACGTCGATCCCCTCCCGTGAGCACCGATCGAGGTCGATCTCTTCAATGTTCTGGTGCCAGCCGAGAGAAATGGCTGGAGGCTTCCAGCCATAGACGCGCACAACAAATGGATGATCGGACGCAAGGAGCGACTGAGCAAGCTGCTCGTCGTACTTCATGTTTTCTGCGCCGGTCCGATATCCCGTATTGCGGAACTGCCAGATCATCTAGTGGTGGGCGTAGCCAGAAATGATACCGCGCTTGCTCCTCGCGATGAATGATAGGACCGCCTGAACCTCGGGCGTTTGCTCGACTTCTTCCTTGATGCGGGCAACGGCTTGAGAGACGTTGAGGCTTGAGCGGTAGATAAGACGATACGTCTTATCGAGCACCTCGATGGATTTGTCGGAGAACCCTCTTCGGCGCAATCCGACGATGTTGAGTCGTTCGAAAATCAGGGGTTCGCTCCCTGCAAGGACGTACGGCGGCACATCTTTCACAACACGGAATCCTCCCCCGACCATTGCGTGATCACCAATCGCGCAGAATTGATGCACGGGCGTCAAGCCGCCGAGGATGACCCAATGCCCCAGGTGAACATGGCCTCCCAACGCACAGCAGTTGGCAAGGATGACGTTGTCGCCGATTACACAATCGTGTCCGACATGAGAATACGCCATGAACATGCAGTTGCTGCCGATCACGGTTCTTCCCGTCTCGATGGTCGCACGGTTCAACGTAACGAATTCTCGAACGACGGTCTTGTCTCCAATTTCAACGGTCGTCGGTTCTCCGCGGTATTTCAGATCTTGGGGTGGCCCGCCAATGGCGGCCATAGCATGAATCCTGCACTCTCGTCCAACGCGACTGCCAGTGTGAACGACAGCATGCGGTCCGATCCAGGTTCCTTCACCAATAGTAACGTCATCTTCAATGACAGAAAAAGGCCCCACGTACACACCATCCCCAATCACGGCCTTGGGACTGACCACCGCGCGCGAATCAATGCTCGTAGCCATTATTTTGTCGATGTATTCTGGTTCGCTGATGAAAGCTGGTAGGAGTCTGAATGGTTTCCCTGTTTCTGTTGAGCATCGTCCCTGTCGACAATCGCAGCGGAGAAATCCCCTTCGGCGACAAGATTGCCATCAACAAACGCCTGACCACGGATTTGAATGAACTTCGAACGGCGACTGATCATTGTTACTTCCAATACCAG
>JAPLFP010000116.1 GCA_026390585.1 Ignavibacteriales bacterium
TGGGATGAGAAGGCTAACAGCGTGGTCGGCATTTGCGGGGCGGTACAAGACATCACCGAACGGAAGCGGGCTGAACAGGAGCGGGAAACAATCATCAGCGAACTGAAAACCGCTCTTGAAAATGTGAGGACGTTGGGCGGCCTGTTGCCGATCTGTGCATCCTGCAAGAAAATACGTGACGACAAAGGATATTGGAACCAACTGGAGAAATATCTGGGGGATCATACGGATGCAAAGCTGACGCATGGGCTGTGCCCGGATTGTGCGAAGGTGTACTTCCCGGAGGTGGCCGCGAATGCAGGGCTATGACAATCTTCCGTCAGTCACTGCGAGGAGTGCAGCGACGAAGTCCCGCTCTCTGGATCCGCCTTATTGCGGGATCCTGAAAGGCGGACAGTCTGTCCATGACATGGATAGATCACTTCGCAAACAACGCTCGTGATGACTGTGTTCTTTGGACGCTCGCAATGACAAGGTGCGAGTGGGGCTCCTTCACAACCTGGGTTTTGAGACGCGACACTAGTGTCTCGACTCGCAAGTACCTTCAATAAGTCCAAGTCCGCGAATGTCAGATCGCAGCTCTTTTTGACCAAATATTGCCAAGCGACCTATTCAAGTTATCTCTGAGACTCGACACTAGCAGGAGACCATCATGACAGCAAGAAAAAGACACAAAGCGAAAGCAACGAAAGCACCGGGCGCTGCCAAGACAATGGAGGCGCAGGAGACGGTCGAACGTACTGCTGCCGGTTTCCCCATCGTCGGCATCGGGGCTTCTGCGGGTGGACTTGAGGCACTTGAACTCTTCCTAAAGAACGTGCCTGAAGACAGCGGCATGGCGTTTATCATTGTCCAACATCTTGACCCGACACAAAAGGGCATCTTGGTGGAATTGCTCCAGCGCGGTACAACTATGCGGGTTGCTCAAGTCAAGGATCGGATGCGCGTCGAAGCGAACTGCGTCTATGTTATCCCGCCGAATAAAAATTTGTCCATACTGCATGGCGTGCTCCATCTGCTCGACTATTTGGAGCCGCGCGGTCTGCGCTTGCCGATTGATTTCTTCTTCCGCGCGCTCGCCGATGACCAACAGGAAAACAGCATTGGCGTAATCCTTTCTGGTATGGGCTCAGACGGTACGCTGGGTTTGCGAGCGATTAAGGAGAAAGCAGGCGTGGTCTTTGTGCAGGAACCATCCTCCGCCAAATTCGACGGGATGCCGCGCAGCGCGATCGAAGCAGGACTCGCCGATGTGATCGCACCGGTGGAGGAACTGCCGGATAAGATCAGGGCCTATCTCCATCATATCCCGCTCATTACAAAAAACGGACATCCAGACGAATATACAGCCCAGAGCGCACTTGAAAAAGTGGTGATCTTGCTGCGCAATCAAACGGGCAATAACTTTTCGTTGTACAAAAGGTCCATGATCTATCGGCGCATTGAGCGGCGCATGGGACTGCACCAAATTAGCAAGATCGCCGAATATGTGCGCTTCCTGCAGGAGAATCCGCAGGAGGTGAAATTGTTGTTCCACGATTTGTTGATTGGAGTGACGAGTTTCTTCCGCGACCCGAAAGCGTGGGAGCAATTGAAAGCCGAAGTATTGCCGCCGTTGTTCGCTGGATGCACCTCTAATCAGGCGCTGCGGGCGTGGATACCTGCCTGCTCCACCGGCGAGGAAGCTTATTCTCTGGCGATCCTCTTCAAAGAGACACTGGAAGAACTCAAACCAATAAAAAACATCACGCTGCAGATCTTCGCCACCGATCTAGATCAGCAAACCATAGATAAAGCGCGCGAGGGCGTTTTCCCGACTAACATCGCCGCCGACGTTTCGGCGGAGCGGCTGAATCGCTTCTTCGTCAAAGTGGATCGCGGTTATCAGGTGGCAAAATCCATTCACGATTCGATCATCTTTGCACCGCAGAACATCATCATGGATCCCCCCTTTACCAAGCTCGACCTTCTGAGTTGCCGCAACCTGCTCATTTATCTGGCTCCGGAATTGCAGAAAAAACTCCTACCGCTTTTTCACTATAGCTTGAATCAGGGCGGTTTTTTATTTTTGGGGAGCGCAGAGACTGTCGGTACCTTTGCCAACTTATACGAGCCGCTTGCTGGAAAAACACGGCTGTACCGACGTTTGGATTCTGCACTGGCAACGGAACCGATCGAGTTCCCGGTAACATTTCATGCCACCAAGCTTGGCGTACCAACCATGCCGCAGAAAGCAACGGCAAATCTGCAAATGATGGCAGATCAACTGCTCCTGCAAACGTATTCCCCGGCGGCGGTACTGACAAACGATAGAGGCGACATTTTATACATCAGCGGACGCACGGGAAAATATCTGGAAGCGGCGGCTGGTAAAGCCGACTGGAATATATTTGCCATGGCGCGCGAAGGTCTGAACTACGAACTGAGGAACGCATTCCAAAAAGCGCTCCGCCAAAAAGAGACTGTCAAGCTCGAGAAGATATCGGTAGGCACAAACGGCGGAAAGCAGATAGTGAATGTCACCATCCAGCCCCTCAGTGGACCAAACGCCTTGCACGGGATGGTGATGATCATCTTTACCGACATAGCTGCGATGCCCCAAACAAAAATGACCGGCAAGCTACGCGGCAGGGATGTTGCACGCATGGCGGAACAGGGGCAGGAACTCGAACACGCTCGTCAGGAAGTGCAGAGCATGCGCGAAGAGATGCAGACCTCTCTGGAGGAACTCAAATCTGGCAATGAGGAATTGCAGTCCACCAACGAGGAACTGCAGTCCACGAACGAAGAGTTGACCACTTCAAAGGAAGAGATGCAGTCCATGAATGAAGAATTGCACATGGTCAATCAGGAGCTGCAAACCAAGATGGATGAACTCTCGCGCACGAACAACGACATGAAAAATCTGCTGGACAGCACCGACATTGCTACGCTTTTTCTGGATAACAGCATGTGCGTGCGGCGCTTTACCAGCGAGACGAGCAAGGTCACGAAGTTGATCCCTGGTGATGTGGGCCGGCCGATTACCGATATCGCCTCGGCGTTGCTCTACCCCGAACTGGTTGAGGACGCGCGCCAAGCCCTGCGGACGCTCATCAAAGTGGAGAGACAGATTCCCGCCCCCAGCGGGAATTGGTTCGCGGCGCGCATCCTGCCGTACCGTACGCTGGAAAATATGATTGACGGGGTAGTGATCACCTTTACAGATATTACCGTTTCCAAGACGTTGGAGGCGGAGCTGCGGAAAGCCA
>JAPLFP010000318.1 GCA_026390585.1 Ignavibacteriales bacterium
GATTCGATCATGCCATTGATGGGTTGGGTGGTGGCCAATCTGATGATCGGAGGACAACAACCTGTGATGATGGGAAATGATAATTTCACTGCGGCTCCATCAGGCACATTCAAGACAAAAGACGGATTTATCAATATCGCCGCCAATAAGCAGGAACAATGGGAAGCCGTAGCTGATGTCCTGGGCGTTCCCGAGCTGAAAACTGACCCACGTTTTCAGGAACGTGACACACGCAAGAAGAACCGCAAGGCACTCACTCCGCTTCTGGAAGTGAAGCTGGCGGAGAAGGAGACTACCTCATGGGTCGAGGAGTTGAACAAGAACGACGTTCCCTCTGGTGCAATCCTTACGCTGGAAGGAGCAATGAACCAGGATCAAGTCAAGCACCGCAACACGTTCGGAAAGACCTCCGTCGAAGGTATAGGGGAACTGAAGTTGTTCAATTTGACGGCGAAGTTCTCTAAGACACCAGGAGCTGTCGACTCACCACCACCCACTCTTGGGCAACATACGAAAGAAGTCCTTCAGGGGGTTGGCTATTCTGAAAAAGAAATCAAGAAGTTCAAAGACTCGAAGATCATCTAACCAAGGAGATCCATATGGGTATGACCGTTGCTGAGAAAATCTTGGCTCGCGCCTCCGGCCTCCCGTCGGTGAAAGCTGGAGATGTCGTCGAACCAAAGGTTGATCTCGCGATGTCCCACGAAAACGCTGCGCTGGTGATCAATCAGTTCCTTGAGGTGTATCAAGGAACAAGCCTTCAGCCGCAAATCTGGGATCCATCAAAAGTTTCCGTCATTTTCGACCATCGCGTGCCGGCCGAATCGCCGAAGACCGCTTCCAACCAGAAGAAAGTCCGGGAGTTTGTTGCGGCTCAGGGAGTGGGCAAATTCCATGACATTCGGGGTGACGTCGGAGGTATCTGCCACCAGATTCTTCCGGAGAACGGATATGTCCGACCCGGATATGTGGTTGTCGGGACCGATTCACACACAACAAGTCATGGCGCTTTGGGGGCATTTGCCTTCGGCATTGGCGCGACAGAAATGGCCAGCGTTTGGGCACTGGGAGCCGTTCTCAATGTCGAGGTTCCTGCCACCATGAAAGTGAACGTCAAAGGCAAATTCAAGAAGTTTGTCGGACCGAAAGATCTTATCCTGCACCTCATCGGGAAGTTGACAGCTCAAGGCGCGAATTACAAGGTCATCGAATTCCACGGCCCCACAATTCGCTCGATGTCCACATCAGGCCGCCTGGTCATCTGCAACATGTCTGTCGAAGCTGGCGCCACGGCAGGAATTGTTCCTGCAGACAAGGAGACTGCACGCTACCTACGGGAAGAAGCAGGCGTCAAAGGAAAGGTCACTCCGGTCATTCCGGACAAAGATGCAGTGTACGAGCGGATCATCGAGATCGACGTCTCAAAGCTTGAACCCCAGATAGCATGCCCGCATACCGTGGACAATGTGAAGCCTGTTGCATCCGTCAAAGGTACCAAGGTACAGCAAATCGTCATCGGATCGTGCACGAACGGCCGACTTGATGACCTGGCTATGGCGGCGGGGATCCTGAAGGGTAAGAAGGTCTCCCAAGGCACCCGGATGCTGGTCTTCCCCGCCTCGGGCAGGATTTACGCTCAGGCTCTTGCGAAGGGTTACATTGGAACGTTCATGAAAGCTGGCGCCGTCGTCATGAATCCGGGCTGCGGTCCTTGCCTCGGCATCCACGAAGGGGCACTTGGCGATGGCGAAACAGCGCTCTCAACAACCAATCGCAATTTCAAAGGACGCATGGGGAATCCGAATTCTCAGGTGTTCTTGTGCTCACCTGCCGTTGCAGCCGCTTCAGCAGTGAAGGGTGTCATCACCAATCCCCGGAAAGGAGCAAAATAGTATGGCAAAAGTCGTTATCAAACTCGGCGACGATATCTCAACCGACGTGATCTATCCGGGCCGCTACATGGCCACAGTATTGCCGAGCGAGACTCCTCAGTACGCGTTTGCCGACATGACAGATTTCAACAGCAAGCTGAAATCAAAACAAATTCCTGCGGGGAGTGTTATACTCGGTGGGAGGAACTTCGGATGCGGCTCCTCACGAGAGCAGGCAGTGTCGACGTTGAAAGGACATGATCTCATCATCGTGGCGCCTGGATTCGCGAGGATCTTCCTTCAGAACGGGATCAACCTTGGATTGCGGACGGTGGTTTGTCCCACGATTGAGGCATCAGAAGGGGACGATCTCGAATTTACGGAAGGCGAAATCGTCAACAAGGCCACAGGCAAACGCTTCGCGATTGAGCCACTCCCCAAAGCGCGTCAAGCGATCATCGATGCCGGCGGGCTTATCCCTTACACGCGAAAGCGGCTCGTCGCTACGTCACCCGCTGCTTGAACTGAGACAATCCATATCGAAGACCACAAAAACATAATCGCCCCGTCCATCGGACGGGGCGATTATGTTGCAGCCTCCCTTTCGAGAGTTCCTGGATCTCCGCCAGCACCTTATCTGTATTCTGATTTCTTCGTCTCTTTCGCCATCTGAGCGATGTTCTTGCTCACAAGCGCTAACCGCAGTTCTTCCCGCATTGCCCCCCACTTTTCGTGAACAGCACATGGGTTCTTTCCGCTACACTCCGGAAATCCTAAAATGCAGTTCTGCATAAAACCCGACCCGTCAATGGCATCGATGATATCAAAGAGGTTAATCTCTTTGGCAGGCTTCGCCAGCGCAAACCCTCCCGTCGGTCCCTTCTGAGATACGAGTAATCCTTTATAGGTCAGATCCTGGAGGATCTTTGCGAGAAAATGATATGGGATTTCAACCTTCTTGGTCAACTCCCTGATAGAAGTCCTTTCACCATCTTCCTTCAAGGCCAGAAACATGACAGCCTGAAGTCCATATTCGCATTGCCTGCTAAAGAGAACGCTCATTGGTCTTTTATGCCTCGGCTCGTTCGTAACTGGAGATGACACCATCCATGATGGCAGCGCGGGCGCTGAGCTCGTTGAGTTTCTGGTTGATCATGAGAACGGACTTGCTGCGAGATTCGATCAGCTGAAGCAGCATATCGTGTACATCAGGATAGTTGCATTCCTGTTGAAGTCGCTCGTAGAAGCTCACCATCTCACTCTCCTGCCGTAGCGCCTCCGCAAGCATCGCGCACGTATTGCGACACGCATGCGCACATTTGACTTTCATCTCGCTCATATCAACCCTTTCTCGTTAGACAACGCACGTCCCCTCACCTCACGGCTGACTCAGACAGAGCCTCAATCGCCAGTTCTTTTCCTCTCGCGAGAGCCTGCTCATTGATCGACAACAGATGCTGGCGGTGAGGCGGAAGAACCTTTCGGAGGGCCGTGATGACATTCTCGGGCTTCACGACCGGTCGGCGCTCGAGAAACGCTCCGAGCAAGACCACGTTCGCTACCAGTTTACTGGTCAATCGATGAGCTTCTTCAACTGCAGGGAGACCAAGCACTTCAATGTCGGTTCGCGTGGGCGGATTGATGATTGTGGATCGCTCGTAGATGACAATACCATCGGGGTGAACCTTCCCGACGAACTTGTCCATCGAAGGCTGGTTCAGTACAATGGCAGAATCGAATTTCGAAAGAATCGGAGAGCTGATCCGAGCATCGGAGATGATCACCATACAATTTGCAGTACCTCCACGCATCTCCGGACCATACGAGGGCATCCAACTCACTTCCTTTCCCTCGATCATCGCAGCATAGACCAGCAATTGGCCCATCGAAAGGACACCCTGTCCTCCGAAGCCAGCAATAATGATTTCTTGTGTATTCGTCATAGGAGTGCTAGACCCTAGTTCATTGTTTGAGCCGGGGTCTTCAAGTCCCCCAGCGGATACATCGGGAACATGTTCTCCTCCAACCATTTGTTCGATTCCGTCGGTGTCATTTTCCAGCCGGAAGGACAGTTGGAGACAACCTCGATGAAGCACGTCCCCTTGTTGAGTAACTGGTATTCGAATGAAGCCCGAACTGCCTTCTTCAGCTTCCGTACGGCAGCCGCTGTATGCGCCGCTTGACGAGTCACGTAGTACGACCCAGGAAGTTGAGCCAGGAGATTTGTGATTTTCAGAGGATAACCGGCAAGACTTGATTCTCGGCCGTAGGGAGATGTTGTGGTCTTCATTCCCAAGAGTGTCGTCGGAGCCATCTGGCCTCCGGTCATTCCATAGACACCGTTGTTGATGAACACCATCAGGATATTCTCACCACGGTTGACCGTGTGGATCGTCTCGGCAGTTCCAATCGCGGCGAGGTCACCATCACCCTGATACGAGAACACAATTCGGTCAGGTAAGACACGCTTGATGCCGGTCGCGACGGCAGACGCCCTGCCATGAGCGGCTTCCTGCATATCCACATTCATGTAGTCATAGGCAAACACCGAACAACCGACTGGCGCCACGCCAATCGTCTTATCCTGAATGCCCATTTCATCGACCACTTCCATCATCACCCGGTGAACAACCCCATGGGCGCAGCCCGGGCAATAATGCATCGGTGTCTCTGTCAGGGTCTGGGGCTTTTCATAGACAAGTTCAAATCCATTCGTAATCGGAGGAAGATCCATAGAATCACCTTTACAGTTCAACGTTGTGTTTCTCTGCGATGGCTTCGATTGCCTCGAGCACTTCATCGGGAGAAGGAATCATTCCTCCCATGCGACCTTTGAAATGCACAGGGCATCGTCCTTCAACCGCCAGTCGGACATCTTCCAACATCTGGCCGGCGTTCATCTCGACCGTGAGCACAGAGCCGACGTGCGAGGAAAGCTCCGCGATCCGCTTTCCGGGGAACGGGAAGAGCGTGATTGGCCGCAGTAAACCAACTTTCAGTCCCCGGGCACGCGCCTGTTGCATCGCTTTTTGACAGATGCGTGCAACAAGTCCGAACGCAACCAGGAGAATGTCCGCGTCATCGACTCCAAACTCCTCGTAGCGAACTTCAGTTTCTTCCATCTGCTTGTATTTCTTCTGGAGCTCTTCATTGACCTCTTCCATCTTTTCCGGCTGCATGAACAGCGACGTGATGATGTGACGCTTTTCACCTGGCTTCTTTCCCATCGTCGCCCACGGTGTGTCCGGATACGGCAATGACCCAACGGCCGGCAATGCGACCTTTTCCATCATCTGGCCAAGCGCGCCGTCGGTCAGGATGAACGCGGGATTACGGTACTTCTCTGCAAGCCTGAATCCCTCGAAAACAAAGTCGGCCATCTCCTGAACAGAAGCAGGAGCGAGAACAATCAAACGATAGTCTCCGTGGCCACCCCCCTTCGTCGCTTGGAAGTAATCTCCTTGCGATGGCTGGATGGTGCCGAGACCTGGACCGCCCCGCTGAACGTTGACAATCAGACAGGGCAACTGTGCCGACGCCATGTAGGAGATGCCCTCTTGCATCAAACTGATCCCTGGCCCTGACGACGAAATCATTACTCGAGCTCCGGCACCCGAAGCTCCGAAAACCATATTGATGGCGGCGACTTCGCTCTCCGCCTGCAGCACGACACAACTCTTGTGTTTCGGCTGTTCAACCATCAAATACTCAATCACCTCGGATTGAGGCGTGATGGGATAACCGAAGTACGCTTGCATACCAGCCCGGAAGGCGGCCTCGGCAAGCGCCTCGTTCCCTTTCATCAGACGAATTTCTGTTATCTCGAGCGATGGCATATCATTCTTTGGCTTTGTGTTTGGGAGTACCGGCGTTGCACTCAGACGACAACCT
>JAPLFP010000234.1 GCA_026390585.1 Ignavibacteriales bacterium
AAAAGAGTGTTCACATTCAACGGCGGCAGCGCCAATGCTACAGCAATCAATGCAGAATCATATGAAATCATCGGGACAGTCGACCTTGGCGGGAAACCCGAATTTGCGGTAACAGATCTCAAGGGCAAAATCTTTGTCAACATTGAGGACAAGAGCATGGTTGCTGTATTCGAAGCGAAAACTCTGAAAGTTCTGGCACAGTGGCCGTTGGCCCCAGGCGAGGAGGCAAGCGGTTTGGCATTCGACCGTGAGCATGGTCGGCTCTTCTCAGTCTGCAGCAATAAGCTGATGGTTGTACTCGATGCGGCCACAGGGAAAGTGATTGCATCGCTGCCGATCGGAGCCGGCGCCGATGCAGCAGGATATGATCCTGTGACACACTACGCTTTCAGCTCCAATGGTGAAGGAACAATGACCGTCGTGAAAGAAGAGACTCCTGACAAGTTCTCAGTGGTCGAAAACGTCACAACGCAAAGGGGATCGCGCACGATGGCATTGGATGGTAAGACGCACAAAGTCTACATGGCTGGTGCAACGTATGGTCCACCGCCGCCACCGACTGCTGATCGACCCAATCCCAGACCCCCAATAGAGCCAGGGAGCTTTATGGTTCTCATCATTGATCGTTGATGGTTTCCGTTAGATTCAGCGGAGTGCTGTGAGTTGGCTGACAAGTGCCGAGGCAAATGGGCCGGAGTTGTGATGCCGGTCCTTTCGTTTCAAGTGGACATAGAAGCTGTGTTACAAAGGTTGAGCCCATGAGGGTTTTGCTCGTAGAGGATGATCGAAGGATTGCCGCGTCATTGAAAAAAAGTCTGAGGGCAGAAGGATTTGCCGTCGACATAGCCTATGACGGTGTCAAAGGTGAAGAGCTTGCCGTCGTTAACGACAACGACGTCATCCTGCTCGATGTGATGCTGCCGAAACAGGATGGCTGGGAAACGTGCCGGAAGATCAGGGAACAGAAGATTCTTACGCCGATCCTTATGCTGACGGCTCTCGATGATGTTGAGGACAAAATTCGGGGATTGGACAGCGGAGCCGACGACTATCTTGCGAAGCCATTCCATACGGGAGAGCTTCTCGCGAGGATCCGTTCGTTGGCGCGCCGCAGGACCGAAGTTCGAACGGCCGATATCGAACGTTTCGGATTGCGCCTCGAGCTCAAGACTCATCGTGCTTTTCGTGAAGGGAAGGAGGTCTCTCTGACCGCAAAAGAATTCGCTCTCCTTGAACTCTTTATGATGCATCCGGAAGAGATCCTCTCACGTGAGCGGATCTCGGAACATTTGTGGGACATGAATTTCGAACCAAGGAGCAATGTCATTGAATCGTTTATTAAGTTTCTGAGACAGAAGGTGGACAAAGGTTTCCGTAGTTCACTCATTCATACCGTTCGCGGCAGCGGTTATCTATTCTCGGATGAGGAACCCTAATCAGAGGAGTTGAGATTGCTTTCGATCAAAGCCAAGATCGTGATCGCCTACACGTTTGTCTTCGGTGCCCTCCTCACGGGGTTTGCGATGCTAACGTACGCTGCGGCTTATGATAACGAGGTGGCAAAACTCGATGCTCGTCTGGAAAGTCATGCTGACAAGATCGCAACGGAGTTGGAAGAAGACTCTCACGAACCAGGTTTCCCAAGCCGGACTGCTCTGGATTCCATACAAACAGGAGGTTTGCCAGCTGTCAAGGTGCGGTTATTGACGCTCGATAGGAACGTGGTGTTCGCTGATCCCGGTTTTTCACTGGAATCCGACGTGAAATGGAAGAAGGGGACTGTCTCGAATGCGCAGAAGTCGACTGCGAAGATCGCGCGAAAAAAAATTCGGATCATGCAATGGCCAGTCGAGATCGACGACAAGATCCAGTATCTGGTCCAGATTGCTGCGCCGATGCATGATGTGGAGGACAACCTTGAACCTATGCGAGTGCTGTTTCTTGTTCTTATTCCAGTGGGGTTGATGCTCTCCGGAGGGGCGGCATATCTGATTTCGGTGTTGGCGTTCAGACCGATGATGCGAATGGTGAAGACGGCCGAAACGATCAGTGCAACGACGCTTGATGCTCGTCTGGATCTGCCAAACGTGAAGGACGAAGTGCATCTCCTGGGACGAGCATTAAACGAGATGATTGACCGCATTGATGGTGCGATCAAGAGCCAAAGGCAGTTTGTCGCCGACGCGTCTCACGAACTCCGGACGCCCCTCACCATCATGAAGAGCGAACTGGAATTTGCCCACAGGACTGCGAAGAGGTCGAAACTCAAAGAGACCATTGGTACGTCAGTCGCGGAACTCGACCACCTCTCTTCATTGGTAAACGATTTGCTGACCCTCGCCCGGTTAGATGGAGCTCAACTGAAACTCGAGATCGCTCCGATCAGACTGGATGAGATGCTTGTAGAGTGTGTTCAGGCGGTCAGCGGTGTTGCGAAGCGAAAGGGGGTCGCACTGAAGCTCTTTATCGAGGAGGCAGTTGAAATTCGAGGTGACCAAAAGAAGCTTATGAGCGTCTTCTTGAATCTTCTAGACAATGCCATCAAGTACTCCTCGAAGAACAAGAAGGTGTCTGCTACACTGACCATCAGTAGGGGTGAGCCCCGAAAAGCGTTGATCGTCATCAAGGATAACGGACCGGGGATTCCGCAGTCCGAACATGCACGTGTGTTCACTCGATTCTACCGAGGATCACAATCACGGTCCCAGACCGAGGGAAGTGGACTTGGTCTTGCCATTGCGCAGCGTTTTGTTGAGCTTCATGGTGGGCAAATTGTCCTTCAAAGTGCCGAAGGACGGGGAAGTACGTTTACAGTAGAGCTTCCTGTGAGCGATGACAGCAGGCCAGGGGTATCGTAACTCACGGGGACGAGGGTGAATCAGTAAGGACTTAACTTCTTTCATACTGATTTCATCTTGCGAATGTATCTTGTGAGGAGGAACCATCATCGGGGACTCCGAGACTTGATTCAACAACCATACGAAAGGGAAGAGATGAAAGAGTCACGATTCTCAATGCTTGCGAATGTTGCGCTCGTTCTTGTGCTTCTTATTTGCGCAACCGTTGTTGCTGGCGCTCAAGGTGAGCAAAAGATCAAAGCAAAGAACCTTCCTGCTGCAGTGACCGCTGCTTTTCAGAAAGCCTATCCGAACGCAAAAATCAAAGGAACGTCAAAAGAAGTGGAGAACGGAAAGACCATGTACGAAGTCGAAAGCGTCGATGGCAAAATGAACCGCGATCTCCTCTACAACGAGGATGGCACATGTGCAGAGATCGAAGAGACGGTTCCTGTGAAAGCGCTTCCGAGTGAGGTTTCTGACGCATTGAAGAAGAACTTTCCCAAAGGGAAGGTGATGAAGTCGGAAAAGTTGACGAAAGGCGAAACAATCCAGTACGAGATGGTCATTAAATCTGGAAAAGAGCAACACGAAGTAGTGTTCGATACAAAGGGAACCATCGTCAAGGATACCAAGAAGGCTCCGAAGACGAAGGAAGGAAAGGAAGAGAAGGAAGAGAACGAAAAGGACTAGAAGATCCCTGAAAATCGCTTTCGAAGAAGTCGTCCGTCAGGGTGAGCGTCCGCCCGCCCCATTTTTTCATGAATCGCGCGCGAGAAATCGAACCTAGTCAATAACTTCGGGGCACGTATCAATGAAATGAAACCGCCCGGCCTGTTGGTCGGGCGGCATCGTATCTGCTGGACCCATCGCTCTCCTCGATATCAACCCTCATTCTCGTTCGACGCGAAAGGATTCGTTAAGAAGTGTCATCGGATGAATGACGTCTAACCCCGTTCCTTGATTGATCTGGATCTGACATGTGCCGCACCCAGACAAGACAAAATCAGGGCGGACTCGTTCCAGTTCGGAAAACAGCGGGACGCCCATCTTCATCGAAAGGTCAAAGTTCTCTTCCTTCATCCCAAACGTGCCGGCAATACCACAACAGCTATCGGCGATGTTCAGGAGCTCTAGCCCCGGGATCATTCTGAGCAGGTTGATAGGTCCGTATTTGTTATTCTGCGTCTTGAGGTGACATGGCGCATGGTACGCGACCTTCTTGTGTAGCGGTGCGAATGAACCTTTGATGTTTCCCTTCTCGAACGATCGTCCCAGGAAATCGTGGACATCGGAGCTCGCTTCCGCGACCCTTCGGATATCACGATTGTCACCAAAGAGCATCAGGTACTCGTGCCGGAACGCATATCCACAGGACGCGCTGCTGAAGACAATGGGGATCTTCTGATCGACATAGGGCAGAAGCGTCCGTACGTTGAAATCGATATCGTTGCGCGAATCCTTCAGATTCCCATATGAGAGCTTTGCGATGTTGCAACACTTCCACTCTGGAAGAATGACGTCGAATCCCATTTTCCGCAGCATCTGGATGCAGCTTTCCAGCTCACCGTTCGGATCATTGTACTGTGCAGCGCACCCTAACCACAACACGATCTTCTTCTCGGGTCTTCTTTCAGTGGTCAGTTTCCGTTGGTGGGCCGAAAAGGGAGGCATGTTCCTTCTGCTGTCGATGCCTGTGGTTACCTGCATAAGTTTTCGCGCCAGAGGAAGGGAGAGCGTCCAGTTGCTCAGTGGGGGAGCAATGCTCGCCATCGAGCTGACCAGCTTACCATGTTGCAGAATGACCTCACTTGCCTTGAATGGACGCTTCTCGTGCAGCTTTTCTTTCGCTAGGATTGCCATTCCTGGAATGTTGACCACTGTTGGGCAATCGGTCAGGCACTGGCCGCAATTGACGCAATAGTCCATGATACGATAGAAATGCTCGGTGTCGATCGTGTCAGTCGGCATACTTCCAGAGATGATTCCACGAAGGATGTTTGCTTTGGCTCGAGCGGTTGCTTCTTCAGCCCCAGTCGCGATGAAGACAGGGCAATATTCCCGACAAGTGCCGCATCCATGGCATTTCTCAATCTCCAGTCTCCAGATATCCGAATCCAGCCTGGAGGAGGTCGGTATGTAGCTGTAGTCGGGCGAATATCGAAGATGGTCATTCCACTTGGGTGTGCCCGCCGGCACTTTAATACCGGGATTCAGTATCCCCATCGGATCAAAAAGGGTCTTGATTTCCTTGAAGAGTGGAATGAGTCTCGGAAAAGTCCGGTCCACGAACGCTGTCCTCAATCGACCATCACCATGCTCGCCAGAAAGTGTTCCTCGGTGCTTCACCACCAAGGTGACAAATTCCTCCATCAGACTTTGAGCGTCACGGTATGACTGAGGGTCCTTGAAGTTCATGATCGGTCGGAGGTGGAGATTGCCGTCACCCGCATGGCCGTAGACCGCATATCGAAAAGGGTATCTCTGCAGCAGGGTCGAGAGTTCGACTAGAAACTCCGCAAAGACATCGGGATGGATCGCACAATCTTCAACAAAAGGAACGGGTTTCTCCTTGCCTTGAATCTTGTTCAAGATGGCCGTGGCGGCCTTCCTCACACGAATGACTCGTTCTATCTCCTGTTCGTTGGTTGAGAAGGATCCAACTTCAGCGAGATGCTCTTGCTCGGCGACAAGATGACGGGATTGGAGGAGTGAGCGCTCGATGCTGGCAACATCATTGCCTTCGAATTCGACGTATAAAAGAAACTTGACGTGTGCAGGGAGGAATTCTTTGAGGTCTGGCTGAAAGCTCAATGCCAGTTTGAGGAATGATTCATCGACGAATTCAATGGAAGATGCTCCCAGGGCTCTGAAGTGCCGGACAGCAACTCCCATACTGGCAAGGTCTGTGAAGTAGAAGGAGATGATTCCGCGATGCTTCACCGTTGGGATTGTTCTGAGGACTGCATCCGTGAAGACACCCAGCGTACCTTCGCTGCCAACGAACAGGGAAGCCATATTAAGATGGGTCGGGGTGAGCACGTTCCAGACCTGGTATCCCGAGGCATTTTTTGTCGTGCGCGGCCTGTTTGCGACGATATCCTCAGCATAATTCTGCATGAGGACTTTCACTTGCTCGTAGTATTGTCGTTCAGGCTCATCCAAGTTCGCAATTTCGTCAAGAGGAATGTTTCTAGCTTTGAACTTCTTCCCATCGGCGAGGACGACACTGATCTCCTGAACGTGATTGACCATGTTGCCATGCTTGATCGTGTGTGGGCCGCCGCTGTTGTTGCCCAGCATCCCGCCGATGACACAGACGTTGCCGCTGCTCGGATCCGGTCCGAATGTCCTGCCGCTCTTCCTGAGGTGCTTCTGAAGGTTATCCAAAACCACGCTGACGCCGGAGTGAACGCGCTCCCCGTCGATATCGGATATCTCTTTGAAATGATGCGATAGATCGAGAATCACCGCCTCCCCGACAGCGTTTCCTGAAAGACTGGAGCCTGCACCTCGGGGAAGGATTGGGATCTTGTGCTTCGCACATATTTCAATTGCGATTACCAAATCATCCGTGTCGTGAGGGATGACAACCGCCAGAGGGGTAATCTCATAGAAACATGCCGCAGTACTGTAGAGTTGCAGTGTAACAGCGTCCCATCTGACTCTGCCCTGGAGTGCCGAATTCATTTCGACGAGCCAGGAGGGAAGATTGCTGTCTCCTTCGATCCCAATACCTTTTCGCGAAACTGTTGCCATAATATACTCAGTGTGAAATCAGTTTGTCTTTGGTTATCAATTCTATACCAACAGGAATCTCTGATGAAACGCTCTCTTCGTAACCAGGGCCTCTTTATAGTAACGATGTCAAATTAGTCAATTTGTTCACTCATTGGCAAGCTGAGTGGCTCTATTACCTGAGGACTGGTGGGACAATGGCCGGGCTGATCTGGCAACCGCTCCCAAGCGAGCCGGATCACTTCGCCAGTCCATCTTTCACCTTCATTTCATCTGTTCGGAGTATCTTTTTATGAAGTAACATCATGTGATTTTATGATGGTTTTGCAGCCTTGAGGTCAATTCAGGGGAGTTCGTTCGGCATGAAGACCGGGAACGCGATAAGCGACACGAGGGGTAGTCTTCTACCGGTAACGAATCTGGCCCATGGTGGTCAGTGATCGTCTCGTGGCGGAGTCGATGACATTGCAGACTCCCTCATCGAGTTACAGATCGAAATCGCGCCTCCAGAGTGTATTCTCCTCACGTTATTTTCATATTCCATGCTTATATTGATCCTTGCCGTTCAAGCTCGCGGACCTGCTGCCTTGGCATCGGGAAGCTTTATGGCATAACCATCATTAACAAACGTCCCCATTGGTTTAGCGGGAGATCGTGTCTCAAAGAGGATGCTGAAATATGAAACGACTTGTATTTGTCTCTCTGACGGTGCTCGCGTTTGTTTTCGCGTGCCCCGCACAGACGCTGACGTTGGCGCGCTGCTTGGAGTTAGCCAAATCGTATAGTTTGAAGGCCCGCGCGTCCGATGCCGCAATCCGAGGCTCGGAGCTGGAACGCGAGGAGCTCTTGACAACCAAGCTCCCGCAGGTGAAGCTGAGTTCAGAGGCAAGTTATGCTCCCAACTCTGGGACGCACGGATACGATCCAGCCATCACTGACGGAGGACAACTCGGAGGGCGCATCGCGGTGCAACAATCACTCTATGATGCCGGCGTGCGGAGTCTCCGTTCTGAACAGCTTTCGACGGAGCGTAACACGCTGGTGAAGGAGAAACAGATCACAGAGCGCGATCTTGTCTTTGCCGTTGAGCAACTGTTTATTGAAGCGCTGCGGTCGCAGAACGAAATTGTACTTCAACAACAGAGTATGCGGCAGCTCAAGGACTATTTGGATCTTATTCAGCAACTGACAAAGGGTGGGCAGGCAAGCTACACCGATTTGCTCAAGACGCAAGTTCAGCTTCAAACTGCCGAACGGTCGCTGCAAAAAGCACATGAATCGCTCGCTTCTACAAAATACGCGCTTGCCGAGGCCATGGGACGATCCATCGACACGTCTTTTGCGATTGAAGGGTCCATGGAGTCGCTCCTTCCAGTCCCGCCACCAGACGGAAATGCCTCGGATCTCTCACAGAATCTTGACATTACTTTGGCGCAGCTGAATGTCAGCAAGAGTGCGTTCGACATCGAGATTCAAAAGAGCGAACGGATGCCGGTTGTCTCAGCATTCGCCGATGCCGGATTGCTTACGTCCATTGATAACCTTCGCCTTCCGAGCTCCGAGCGGTCCGGCATGTTCGGCTACATGGTGGGCCTGAGCCTCGAGGTTCCACTTTTCACCTGGGGAGCAACCGACCTTCGGGCTCAGCAGAGGCAACTCGCAACCGATGCCTTAGGGTTGCAGTTGGAAGCTGTCCGGCGCTCGGTCACAACAGACTATCAGAGAACTCAGATGCAACTGAAGAGAGTGGAGGAACGCGTGCGGTCCTTGCGGATCAGCCTGAAGGCCGCAGATGAGAATTTCGTATTGACCAAGTCAAAGTACGCTTCCGGCGGCGTCTTGTCGCTTGAAGTACTCGCGGCTCAACAGTTGCTTATGGACCTCAAGCTTGATGAGTTGCAGACGCTCGCCGATCGGCAAGCACTGTTGGCGAAAATGGAACAGATCACCACACGGTAGAACGGGAAAATGCCCATGAAGAATCTGATTTTTATCAGCACAATGTGCTTTGCAATCATTGCCGGAGGATGCGGAAAGAAGAGTGGCTCGGAAGATGAGGGAGGAGGCGAGCGTGCGAAGGCGACCGTTGCGGTGAAAGCAACGACGGTTCGGCGAGGAGACATGGATGTCATCATTCGTGCCACAGGGAAGGTGGATGCCCTGCGTAAGCAGAAACTCTTCTCGCCCGTGGCAGGAAGGGTCACTTCCCTCATGGCTCTCGAAGGGATCTCTGTGAAGCCCGGAGATATCCTGGCTATCATCCAGACGAAAGAGTCACAGGCCGCCATCGTTGGTGCGGAGTCATTGGTTCGTTCAGCAAAAACCGATGAGCAAAAGGCTGAGGCGCAACGGGCACTCGAGATGGCGAAGTCATCAGAAAACAGCATCGCGCTCCGTGCTTCGGTGAGCGGAATCGTCTCGACGCGTTCCATCAGCGAAGGGGAACTCGTCGCCGAGAACGCAGAACTCTTCACCGTGATCGACCTGGCCACCATGATGTTCGTCGCTGATGTCCCGGCGCGCGATCTTCCGTCGTTGGTTTTGGGACAGCGATGTTCGATCTCACTTCAAGCATTCGGAGGTAGGCTGTTATCGGCTGAGGTCGAGGCCGTCAACCCTCAATCTGATGTCATGAGCCAGACTGTGAAGGTACGACTCAAGTTGCTCACGGAGGATCCGGCGAAGCGGAAACTCCTGAAAACGGATATGACCGGAGACGTGACGATTACGACCGGTGTTCTGAAAGGAGTATTCATCGTGCCGAAGGCAGCTCTTCTGCGGAATGATGAAAGCAACTCGTACACCGTTGTAACGTTTACGCCGGACTCACTCTCTGTATCCGTGTCAGTGGAAGTCAGAGGTATGACGGATTCGACGGTTGCCATTGTGGATCACATCCTGAAAGAAGGGATGAACGTGATCACCGAAGGGCACTATGCTCTCGCGGATTCCACACGTATCACTGTCGCGCAATAGGATATCGCCATGTCACTGTTCATGTACGTTCGTCGGCACGCAAAAGCAATCATATTCACCATAGTCATCTTCGCACTCTCCGGAGCAGCACTGACGTGGGTTATGCCAGTGTCGCTCTTTCCGGATGTGACGTTTCCACGCATTGTGGTCCTTGCGGACAACGGCGAGCAGCCTGTCGAGCGCATGATGATTGAGGTTACGAAACCCCTGGAAGAGGTGGCAAGTTCAATCCCGGGAGTGCGGATGGTCCGTTCGATCACTGGCCGCGGCTCGACCGAAATCTCGATAGGTCTCGAATGGGGAAGCAACGTGCAACAGACCCTTCAGATGCTTCAGGGAAAGATAGCGAACATTCGCAATCAGTTGCCTGCAGAAGCATCGGTTCAGGCGGAACAAATGTTTGTCGCCGTGTTCCCTATTCAGGGATATAGTCTCACTTCAGACAAACAGAGCTTGGTTGAATTGCGGGACATTGCCCTCTACCAGATTCGGCCGGCGCTTCTGCGGGTCAAAGGTGTCGCGAAAGTTGAAATCGCCGGTGGCGACATGCGGGAATTTCTCGTTACGCTGTCGCCGGAAAAGCTCGCAGCATATCACCTGAATCCAGAGCAAGTTGTTGAAGGCATCAACAAGACCAACGTCATCTCTTCTTCGGGACTCGTTGAAGATAACTATCAGCTTTATCTCTCTGTCACCTCCGGCCTCGTGCGATCGATCGGTGACCTTGAGTCGGTCGTGGTATCCCTCCAAAATGGCGTTCCCATCCGTGTTGCAGACGTGGCATCTGTCAAACCCTCCGTGGCCGACAGGTATATTCGGACAACAGCCAATGGAAAAGATGCGGTCTTGATCACAATTATCAAGCAGCCGACGGGAAGCACCGTTCAAATCAGCAGGGACGTCGCGGCAGAGGTCAAGAAGCTTGCCTTACCGTTGGATGTGAGTTTCGAAAACTGGTACGACCAGGGAGATTTCATCAACAGCTCGATTGCGGGAACGCGCGACAGCATCATCATTGGCGTCCTGCTTGCCATGAGCGTGATGCTCATCTTTCTGAGAAGTTGGCGGGTAATGGTTGTGATCCTCCTTGTTGTGCCCATCACGATCGCATCGACGATCGTCTGCCTCTACGCAGTGGGGCTCTCGATCAATATCATGACGCTCGGCGGAATTGCGGCGGCGGTCGGACTGACAATCGACGATTCCATTGTCGTCGTCGAAAACATCTTTACGCAGTACGCAAAACGGAAGAGAAGGGACGCCACCCACGAAGAGGCTCTTGCGGATGCCAGCTCGGGATCTTTGCGACATATGATGCCGGCCATCATCGGCTCGTCGGCCAGTACCATTGTGATTCAAATACCGCTGGCGTTTCTTGGAGGGGTTACCGGTGCGTTCTTCACCTCGTTGTCGATAACGATGGTGTTTGCCATGCTCATCTCGTTCCTTCTTTCTATAACGCTGGCGCCATTGCTGACCGCGTTGATGCTCAACCAAGGGGATTTCGAGCGGGAAGTTGCGAAAGAAGATGCGGAGTCTCGAATCGCCCAATGGTACGGCCGGACATGTGCTGCACTCTTGCGCTACCGACTGGCTGTCATCCCTGCCGCCTTGGCTGTGATGCTCATGACCTATTTTCTTTATGGGCAAATCGGCAGTGGATTCATGCCAGAAATGGACGAAGGCACCTTCGTGCTGGATTACAAGACGCCTGGAGGGACCTCGCTCAGCGAAACCAATCGAATATTGATGAAGATTGAAAAAATCCTGGCAGCGGTACCTGAGGTCGAGACATATTCCCGTCGGACTGGCTTGGAGCTTGGCTTTTTCATGACGGAGCCGAACAGCGGCGATTTCTTAGTAAAACTAAAGAAGAAACGTTCGCGCGGAATTGAAGAGGTGATATCGGAGGTTCGATCAAAAGTGGAAGCGTCTGAGCCTTCGATCGAGATTGAATTCGGTCAGATGATGATGGATGTCATTGGTGATCTGGTCAACAATCCTCAGCCCATCGAGATCAAACTCTTTGGTGAAGAGCCAGCGCTCCTGCAGGCCAAGGCAAATGAAGTGAAAGCTCTCATCGAAACGATTCCAGGGGTTGTAGACGTGTTCAATGGGATTGTTGTATCTGGACCTTCCTTCGTTGTGAATATTGACCCGGCCAAAACGTGGCAGGCGGGTTTTAATCCAATGGATGTTCATGAGCAGTTGGAGACGATCATTCACGGCAAAACAGAGAGCAATATCCAGAAAGGGCAGAAGGTCATTGGTATTCGAGTCCGGTATCCGGACATCTATCGAAATGACGTTGATCGGATAGAAGGTTTGCAGCTCATCAACTCGAACAACTTGCCGGTTCCTCTACGGAGCATCGCGTCATTCAAGAAGACGGTGGGGCAGACTGAAATTCGCAGGGAAGGTCTCCGTGAACTCATTGCGGTGACAGCCCGAATATCCGGCCGAGATATGGGGAGCACGGTCAATGACATCAAAGCGAAACTCTCGGCAAATCTCATTCTCCCACGTGGCGTCTCCCTCGACTACGGAGGCATTTATCAAACTCAACAGGAATCATTTCTTGGTCTCCTGATGGTTGCACTTGCTGCTTTCATGCTCGTGTTCGTCGTTCTGCTGTTCGAGTTCGGAGAATTTACGGTTCCACTTTCTATCTTCGTAATCAATGTGCTCTCTCTGTTTGGTGTGTTCGGGGCATTGTGGCTTTCGGGCGTCACCTTCAACATCTCAAGCTTTGTCGGAGTGATCATGATCATCGGCATCGTTGCAGAGAACGCGATTTTCGTGCTTCATTCAGTCAAATCGTTTCGGGCAGAAGGAAGGTCGCTTGATGATGCTATCATCAAGGCGGGTCAGGTGCGGGCGAGACCGATCCTCATGACGACGCTAGCTGCAGTGTTTGCGCTCTTGCCACTGGCATTGGGCACTGGTTCCGGTGCTCAGATGCAGCAATCGCTGGCGATAGCCGTGATCGGAGGGTTCTCTGTTTCAAGCCTGCTCCTTTTCTTTGGATTGCCGATGGTTTATCGTTTGATGAAAAGCTAACACAAAGTTCACATTGCGGTGTCTGACTTCAGAACGAAGGAGTGAGACACCGTATTCGACTTCCCGTTTGAAGCGGAAGACGGAAAACGCCTGCGAATATCGAGCTCGTCCTTCATCACCCACGTTTGACATCTCAGTGGCAAATCGCTTCTGGCATGCTTGGAAACTCTATGAATAACCTCTTTGTTTTCAACTATGGTCTCTCCGGTTGAGTATGTCCCACTTAGTGAGTACATTAATATTGAGCATCAATCTGTTTTACCACGTTCGTGTTTTCTGGGGGTGACCTGGATTCGACGGGGATGAGGAAGCTCAGAACTGCGTGCCGTGGTCTCCGTGTCCACGTTAAAGAAGCGGTAAACTATCAAGTGCCAACTACAACTACGCACTGGCTGCTTAACTAGCTTAAGCAACCCGTTCCTTGTGTTTTTTGCCCATCGGGGGCACTTGGAACGTCGAGTGAGATGGGATAGGGTGGTTTTGCGCCGAAGGGAACCGCCTGAAACTCTGCCACAAGCGGAGTCCACTTTGGATAGTATGTGGTCAATCCTGTCTACCGGAGTTCCCACATGCGAATCTCAAAAGGTAGGCTAGGTACGTAAACGTTTTGAGAGGCTTCTCTTCGGACCGGGGTTCGACTCCCCGCACCTCCACAAACCAGGCCTTCGCCTCACCTACGAAGGCCTTTTTTTCATACCAGGGAAGACAATAATGGTTTCGACGATACTTGTTGTCGACGACGAAAAAGACATTCTCGAGCTCTTGAAGTACAATCTCGAGAAGGAAGGATATAGAGTCCTGACGGCTCATAACGGGAAGGAGGCTCTGAGGGTTGTCAAGCAGCGCCCGGATCTGGTTGTTCTCGACATCATGATGCCGGAGCTTGATGGATGGGAGGTGTGCAAGGCGATCCGAAAGGATCCTGCAACAGCGAAGATCCCGATCGTATTCCTCACGGCACGCGATAGTGAAGTAGACGAAGTGGTGGGGCTTGAACTCGGGGCAGATGATTACATCGTGAAGCCGGTGAGAATTCGTACGTTTGTCGCACGTGTGAAACGTGCCCTGAGACCAGCAAATGAACGAGGAGAACCGTCAGCGACCGAAAACATGACAATCGGTGATCTCGAGATCCAGACGGTGAATTACGTTGTGAAGATCAAGAATCGGAATATTCATCTGCCGAAAAAGGAGTTTGAGGTGCTCTTGTTCCTCGCACGTCATCCTGAGAGGGTCGTGAGCCGCGAAACGCTCCTCAACGAAATTTGGGGACACGATGTATATGTTGTGGATAGGACAATTGATGTCCATGTTCGTAAAATTCGAGAAAAGTTGGGCCACCTTGCCGAGCACATTGAGACTGTCAAAGGCGTGGGATATCGATTTCGGAAGGAACTGTAATGACCAGTGTGCGCACAAAGATTACGTTTACGTATTTTCTTATCTCTGTTTTGATTATCAGTACTCTGGGGATCTTGTTTAGTCTCGAGATTGAACGGTATTATTTCGATCGACTCTTGGGCAATTTGCACACTGAGACCAAAGTTCTGTCAGCCATTTTGCATGAGGGAAACGGAGGAGCTGTACAAAGAGGAGAGAAGGAGAAGGAAATGAACGCCATCGCTCTGGCGTCCATGATGCGGATTACGCTCGTTGATTCGAGCGGTACAGTCCTCTACGATTCCTCCGTACCAGATTCTCTTCTTCACACTCTGGAGAATCACGGGCAGAGGCCAGAAATCGTTGATGCGAGGAAAGCAGGCACGGGATCTAATGAAAGGACAAGTCGAACGATTTCCCATGATTTACTGTACGTTGCGCGACAGATTGACCTTGTTGAGGGACCGCCGGCAGTGTATCCAAATCTACAATTCATCCGAGTTTCCGTTGAGCTGACTGATGTCAACAAGATCATGTACGAGATTCGTTTCAAGATTGTTCTGGCCGCCATCGTTGTTCTCATCCTTGTCATTATTGCGAGCCAGGTGATCGCGCGACGTCTGTCGAATCCCATTGTGGAAATCGGTGATATGGTAAAGGAGATCAAGGCGGGCAACCTCGACCAGAAGCTTCCTGTGCGTTCGCAGGACGAGATCGGCAGATTGGCCGCTCTGATTAACGAGATGACAGACCGGCTCAAGTCGGATATTGAGCAAATGAAGAAGCTTGAACGGGTTCGAACCGAGTTCCTGGGAAATGTTTCGCATGAACTGCGGACCCCGATCTTCTCCTTGAAAGGTTTTTTAGAGACGCTGATTGACGGAGCGATTGATGATAAGTCCGTGAACAGGGCATTTGTGGAAAAGGCATATCACCACGCAAACCGCCTCGACGGACTCTTGACAGATCTTATTGAGATTTCCCGAATCGAGTCCGGCGAAATGAAAATGAGCTTCCGCTATTTCGATGTGTCTTCTTGGTCGAAGCAATTGACTAGTGACTTTGCTGATATCGCAGCGAAGAAGAAACAGAAGGTCGTTGCCGAGGTGCTTGACCGCGAAATCTTGGTGCTTGGTGACAAAGACAGGCTGAAACAAGCCGTCGGCAACATCATCGATAATGCAATAAAATATAGCTCCGAAGGAGCCACCACTGTCGTGCGTCTCGAGGAGACAGAAGGAAAAATCTCTCTCAGCGTCGCCGACATGGGGCCTGGAATAGAACCGGAACACTTGCCTAGGATTTTCGAACGTTTCTACAGGGTTGATAAAGCGCGTTCACGTGAGGTTGGTGGCACAGGGCTGGGTCTGGCAATAGTGAAGCATATCGTCGAAGCGCACGGCAGCAAGATCGTTGTCACGAGTGAAATAGGCAAAGGGACAAGCTTTTCATTCGAGCTAAAGAAGTAATTCGGGACTAAATGCGCGAATCATGAAAGGGAGAGTCCCATTCCGGCATTCCTCAGAGGGCGAAGTGCTTGAGAAGGAAAAAGAACGCTGAGGCCAACGTGGCTGCAAATGGTATTGTCAGAAGCCAGGCCCACACGATCCGTCCTGCAACCCCCCATCTGACGGCAGACACTCTCACCGTTGATCCTACTCCGACGATTGCCCCTGTGATGGTATGTGTTGTTGATACGGGTATACCCGTAAGTGTCACAAGGAACAGCGTCATTGCACCAGCCGTTTCAGCGCAAAAACCACCCACGGGCCGTAGTTTCGTGATTCTCGTCCCCATCGTGCGTACGATACGCCAGCCACCAAAGAGTGTTCCCAATGCAATCGAGGCGTGAGCGCCAAGCACAACCCAGAGAGGGATATCCGGGAGCGCACCGTTTGGACCGTTTGCTATCATGCCTGCGCTCACAAGCACCGCCGTGATAATTCCCATTGTTTTTTGGGCGTCGTTTCCTCCATGCCCGAGCGAAAAAAGAGCAGCGGACAATAACTGACCGCGTCGAAATGTCTTATCGACACGCGACGACGACCATTTCCGAAAGAGCCAGTAGACGATGACCATGAAGGTGAATCCGAGAAACAAACCAAAAAGGGGGGATGCCACGATAAAAAGGAGGGTCTTGAACCATCCCTCAGGTTTCAGCAAGCCTCCGATTCCCTGATGAGCCATGATGGCAGCTCCGGCGTATCCGCCGATGAGGGCATGTGAGCTTGACGTCGGCAGTGCCAGGTACCATGTGAGAATGTTCCACACTACCGCTCCGAGTATTCCAGCCAGTAGTACATACAAGCGCATATCAGGCGGTATGAGATCGATACGTACCATTTCTCCGCCGATTGTTTTTGCCACGCGCGTTCCCAGAACCATGAAGGCAACAAAATTGAAGAAGGCTGCCCATATGACTGCCGACATGGGGGAGAGAACACGGGTTGAGACGACGGTAGCGATCGAGTTCGCGGCATCGTGAAATCCATTTAAGAAATCAAAAAGGAGTGCAGAGAGAACAATGACGATGACGAGTGTCAGCATGAACTACCCCGGCGGTCGCACAACAAAGACAAAGAGGAATCCGGTGACTGGAGAGAAGGTTGCTCGGTAACAAATCAACTAGACATTCCCACGAGTGATGAGACCTACGAGCGCGATAACGGCAAACAAGAAGGATCCAATGAGAACGATGAAGCGATCGCTTAAGTTCTCCG
>JAPLFP010000333.1 GCA_026390585.1 Ignavibacteriales bacterium
CGGCATAGACAGATGTCTTGAACCGATAGTCTTTGCCGAGCACGTGGAGCGCTGACGAAGAGGTAAGGAGTTTCATGTTTGACGCGGGCCGCATCAGCAACTTGCTGTCCCGTTCATAAAAGACTTCTTTGGAATTTGCAGAGATCACCTTGATGCCTGCCCGCGCTGGAGTGAATATTGAGTCAGCGAGCACCTGGTCAATATCATAGCGCAGCGCAGCGAGTGGATCAGAAGGTCTTCCGGTAAGACGGAAGATTGCACAACTCGAGAACGCCAAGGCGATGACGCACATCATTGGAACGAGGAGTCGCATTCTTCTGTTGACCAATGCGGATAATGAAGTTGTTGGAGTAATCAACCGAGGGGTCCTGGAGGAATTGATGATGGTCTGTAAAAAACTCTGGGAAATGTGACTTGAAAACACGTCAAATGCAATAAGACAGCATATTGATGCATTCTTGACTGCGCATCAAAAAAGGGGTATATTTACACGCTATTTTCAAGAAAACATTTTGAGAATCAGTTTTCATTTCAAGATTCCAGAACAAGGTCTCGGAACGAGATAAAGCCGAATCCAAAAGAAACTCTGTCATTCCTGTCCCGACATTCGTCAGGATAAACTCCAGCAGGAATCCAGATTTGAGCTCTGAGATCGCACATGGCAAAGTCAGCCCATGTTCTGGACCCCTTCTTTCGAAGGGGTGACAGACGTTCCTATTCTTCCGGTTGAAAGGTCTTTATGTTGGGTTATCTGAAAAAGCTTTTTGGCGGTTCCAAACACGAGCGTGATGTTGTTTCATTGTGGCCTATTGTCGCCGAGATCAATACTCATTTCGAGAAACTCAAGGATCTGAGCGACGATCAGCTCAAGGAAAAAACGACGGAATTCCGCAAACACATTGATGAATCGACTGATGAAATCAAAGTCGAAATCGCCAGGCTGCAAGCGTCCCTCAAAGAGGACATACCGTTCAGCGAGCGTGAAAAGGTTTATTCCGAACTTGATGACTTGAACAAGCAGCTGGATCAGAGTATTCAGGATACGCTGAATGAGCTTCTTCCGGAAGCGTTTGCTGTCGTAAAAGAAACGTGCAGGCGCCTGCTCGGTCAGACTTGGGACGTGGCGGGAAACAAGACTGTATGGGACATGGTCCCATTCGATGTTCAGCTTCTGGGGGGGATCACACTTCACCAGGGAAAAATCTCCGAGATGGCGACAGGTGAAGGCAAGACTCTCGTGGCCACGCTGCCGACGTATCTGAATGCACTGCCTGGCCGAGGTGTCCACATCATCACGGTCAACGACTATCTGGCCTTGCGTGACAGCCAGTGGATGGGAAAAGTCTTCGAATTTCACGGTCTGACCATTGGAGTCATCCTGCAGCCGATGGAGCCGTCTCAACGTCGCATTCACTATGCTGCCGACATCACGTACGGAACGAACAACGAGTTCGGATTCGACTATCTGCGCGATAATATGGTGGTGAGCGCCGAGGAAATGGTCCAGCGCGGCCACAACTATGCGATCGTTGACGAAGTCGACTCGGTACTGATCGACGAGGCCCGAACCCCGCTTATCATCAGCGGTCCTGTGGCCGTTGATGACCACAAATTCAATGAGATGAAGCCGTACATCGAGCGCCTTGTCAATGCCCAGAAGAGCTTTGTCGCCAAGATTCTGAGCGAAGCTGAGCAGAAGCTGGCTGCAAAAAACACGGACGATGCCGGACCGCTCCTCCTGCGGGCGGAACGCGGCCTTCCGAAGAACAACAAACTGCTCAAGATCTATGCTGAGCCTTCGAATAAAACGCTGACTCAACGAACCGAGAGAATCTATCTCCAGGATCAATCCGCCCGGATGCATGAGATCGACGACGAGCTCTACTTCGCGATCGATGAAAAATCGCATACGATTGATCTGACCGACAAAGGACGGGAATTCCTCGCGGAGGTCTTCCCGGGTCAAAACAAGGACCTCTTCATCATCCCTGACATTGCGACCGAGTTCAGCCAGCTCGAAGGAGATGGCTCTCTCTCGTTTGAGCAGAAGCAGTTGAAGAAGGACGAGATGAACGCCCTCTTCGCCGACAGAAGCGATCGCATTCACACAATTCAGCAACTTCTTCGTGCCTACTGCCTGTACGAGAAGGACGATGAATACGTTGTTTCCGAAGATGGAAAGGTGATGATCGTCGACGAGTTTACGGGACGCCTCCTCGCGGGTCGCCGCTACTCAGAAGGGCTACATCAGGCTATTGAAGCGAAGGAAGGCGTCAAAGTCGAGCGGGATACTCAGACGCTCGCGACGGTTACGCTGCAGAACTACTTCCGGTTGTACAAGAAACTGGCAGGCATGACCGGTACGGCGGAGACAGAAGCTGCGGAGTTCTTCGATATCTACAAGCTGGATGTTGTTGTGGTGCCGACGAACCAGCCCATGGTCCGAAAGGATGAAGAAGATCAGGTCTATAAGACCAAGCGCGAGAAGTATAACGCGGTGATCGAAGAAATTGAACACAGCCGCTCGATCAACAAACCTGTGCTTGTCGGTACGACAAGCGTCGAGGTTTCCGAAACCATCAGTCGCATGTTGAAACGAAAGGGGATTCCGCACAACGTATTGAATGCCAAGCAGCATCAGCGTGAAGCGGAGATTGTCGCTCATGCAGGCTTACCCGGAGCAATCACGATCGCCACAAACATGGCCGGCCGCGGCACGGATATCAAGCTCGGGCCGGGTGTCAAGGATGTCGGCGGTCTGCATATCGTGGGCACGGAGAGGCATGAAGCCCGTCGTATCGATCGCCAGCTGCGAGGTCGATCGGGGCGCCAGGGCGATCCCGGGTCGTCGCGATTCTTTCTGTCGCTCGAAGACGACCTCATGAGATTGTTCGGGAGCGAGCGCATCGCGAAGATCATGGAGAGGATGGGGCTCAAAGAAGGGGAAGTGATCCAGCATCCCATGATCACACGCTCCGTTGAGCGCGCGCAGAAAAAGGTCGAAGAAAACAACTACGGTATCCGAAAGCGGCTGCTGGAATACGACAACGTGATGAATCAGCAGCGTGAAGTCATCTACTCGAGACGGCGGCATGCGCTGCTCGGGGATCATTTGCGCGATGACATTTTCGACATGGTTCGCGACATCGCTGCAAAGATCACGGCCGCCTACTACGCGGAAGGCGATATTGAAGGTCTGAAGGCAGATGTCCGCGGCAAATTCCTCATTGATTTCAAAATTCCTCCGGACGAATTTCAAAAGCTTGGCGAGGAGGGGGTCGCTGATTGTGTCGTGAGGGATGCCGAGGAGTTCTATCGACGGAAGGAAGAGAAGATCGGCCGTGACATGATGGGAATGCTGGAGCGGATGGCCATGCTTCAGGTCATCGACAACAAGTGGCGCGACCATCTCCGTGAGATGGACGACCTCAAGGAAGGCATTCATTTGCGCGGTTACGGTCAGAAAGATCCCTTGGTCGAATACAAAACCGAGGCGTTCAAGATGTTCATGGACCTGATGGACCAGATTGCCGATGAGGTCGTGAACATTGTCTTCAAATTCTTCCCGGAGACACCAGAGCAGATACCGACGCAGCGCACGAAGAGGCCATTGCGCACGCAGGAAATGACCATGACGCATGAATCAGCACTTGGAGCGGGCTTCGAAGGGAATCGTGAAGCGGTTCCGGCGGGTGGCGCGGGCATGCCGCAACCTGCCAAGCCGCCTCAAAAACCGGTGCCCGTTCACGTTGAACAGAAGGTTGGGCGCAATGATCCCTGCCCGTGCGGAAGCGGGAAGAAATACAAGAACTGTCACGGAGCATAGTCCCTTGTCGACCGGGGAGTCCCTAAAAGAAACGGACCCGGCAGGTCACTCTCACATCAGGCGGAAAGCGACATGAAGAAAATCGAAGCAATCATCCGTCCCTTCAAACTCGATGATGTTCGTGAGGCGCTTTCTGAAATCGGCGTTCGCGGAATGACGCTGACAGAAGTGAAGGGATATGGCCGGCAAAAAGGGCATACGGAGCTGTACCGTGGATCAGAATACAAGATCGATTTTCTGCCGAAGATCAAGATCGAGATCATCGCTGCGGATTCGATGGTGGACAATATTGTTTCTACTGTGGTGAAGGCGTCAAAGACAGGTCAGGTTGGAGACGGAAAGATTTTTGTGTCTCCGGTGGACGATGTCATCAGGGTCCGGACGGAAGAGTCCGGGGAGGATGCAATCTGAAGCTCGTGCAGACAACGGGCTGTCCGAAAGCATCAATGGTCTTCAGGAATAGTACATAGCGTTCCGTTCAACACAACGGAACGTTTTTGTTTCGGGGATTATGACTGAACAGAGTGCACACAGAGCCGGATATGTTGCCATCGTCGGTGAGCCTAACGTCGGCAAGTCGACGTTGCTCAACGCGTTGCTCGAGCAGAAGCTCTCCATCGTTTCGAAGCGTCCGCAAACGACGCGTCAACGCGTCCTCGGGATCCTCAGCACCGACGAGACACAGATCGTGTTTCTGGATACGCCGGGCCTTCTTCGCCCGAAGTACCTTCTCCACGAAAAGATGGTTCACTCGGCCCGGTTGGCATTGCGAGACGCTGACATCGTTCTTCTTCTCGTAGAAGCATCTCAGGGAACCGAACTTCCTGCCGAGGTTGAACAAGCTCTTTCCGAAGTCGACAGCAACAAAAAGGTTCTTCTCATCATCAACAAAGTTGATACGATTGATCGGGCACAGGTTCTGCCGATGATCGATCATTTTTCGAAGTCAGGGAAATTCTCGGATATCGTTCCCATCTCAGCCCTGAAAGGTGAGAACCTGCCGGAACTCCTCCGCACTATTGTCAAGTATTTGCCTCTCCATCCGCCGTACTATCCGGCCGATGCGGTAAGCGAGCAGCCGGAAAGGTTCTTTGCGGCAGAGTTGATTCGCGAAAAAATCTTCACCCTCTTCCGCGAAGAAGTTCCGTACTCCACGGCCGTGGACATCATTGAGTTCAAGGAACGGGAACAAGGGAAGACCTATATCAATGCCGATATCATCGTTGAGCGTGATTCGCAGAAAGGCATCTTGATCGGGAAGGGGGGAGCCGCGCTGAAGAAGATCGGTCAGATGGCCCGGGTTGACATCGAGCGCATGGTGGGCCGACCGGTGTTCCTTGACCTTCATGTGAAAGTGCGGGAGCATTGGAGAGAAAATGAAGGGTTGCTAAAGCGTCTCGGGTACACCGAAGGGGAATGAAAGGAACCACAGTCCTCCACGTAGCTTAGTCTTCTATCTCACGGTGAGCGGAGCATGTTCAACAAAGTATCGCATATTGGAATTGCCGTCAAAGATCTTCAGGCTTCCGTCGAGCTCTTCAGCAGACTCTTCGGGAAAGCTCCTGACCACACTGAGGATGTTCCGGATCAAAGAGTGAAGACGGCCTTTTTTACGATCGGATCGTCGAGCATCGAATTGACGCAGGGGACCGATGTTTCTTCGCCCGTTGCTAGATTTTTGGAAAAGCGGGGGGAGGGGGTCCATCATGTCTCCTTTGTTGTCGACAACATTGAGCAAGAACTGGCTCGGCTCAAAGGGGCAGGATTTCAGCTTATTGAAGATCGCCCTCGCGTCGGCGCAGACGGTTACCTCGTGGCATTTCTCCATCCCCATTCTACCAATGGTGTTTTAATCGAAATCAGTCAGAAGATGTGACTCCGCTGTCCGTTTATCGTGAATGAGCATGGAAATCCGTATTCAAAAGGACGATCTTTCGCTCGGAGAGAAGCTCGACTCTCTTCCGGGGAAACCGGGCGTGTATCAGTTCAAGAACGCCGATGCGAAGGTGATCTACGTCGGCAAAGCACAGAACCTTCGCAGCAGAGTCCGTCAATATTTTTCCGCCAGGGGCGGATCCCCGCCAGCCAATATGAGTTCAATGAGGCGGGCTGGCGCCTCCGGCGGACAGAAATCCCGGGGGCTTGATGCGAAGCTCGAGGCGCTCGTTGCGAAAATCGCCGATGTCGAGCTGATCGTCACGGATTCTGAAGTCGAAGCCCTCATCCTTGAAGCCAACCTCGTCAAGAAACTCAAACCCCGCTACAATGTTCTCCTGAAAGACGACAAGTCGTTTCCCTACATC
>JAPLFP010000369.1 GCA_026390585.1 Ignavibacteriales bacterium
AACGATAGGACTCTGACTCCTGTGAGTTTAGGACAACAACACAATCCGGCAATCTGCATGGATTCTCAGGGCAATTTCGTTGCTGTTTGGGAGGATGACCAGGACCGAAATGAGACATACAATATCTATATGCGCGGATTCAGTGCTGGAGGTTGTGAACAGTTAGCAGCAAGGCGTGTAAACACGGTTGCTTCAGGACAGCAAAAGAGCCCGGCAATCGCCGAGGATTCCCTTGGAAACTTCGTCATTGTTTGGGAGGACGATCAGGATGACAACGGCAAGTACCAGATATATGCACGCGCATTCTTTCCCAATGGGAATGAACGGTTTCATGACATGACCGTGAACAGTGAATCTGCGGGACAGCAATTCGTTCCAAACATTGCATTGGATGAAGACGGAAGCTTTGTGGCAGTCTGGCAGGATGATGCCGACGGGAACGGGTACTATGAAATTGTGGCGCGTGGTGTAGAACACTACACAATCGCACCGGGGAACAGCTACGGCGGCAAAATAGCCGGGGGAGTGGCGGTACTGCCATCGGGTTCGTTTCATTCGCTCCAAGCTCTTGCTGATAAGGGCTACACGTTTCTTGGATGGGAGGGCGATGTGGAGGATCCACATTTGACGACAACCAGCGTATTCGTGGATGCCGACAAGACAATTAATGCTCGTTTTGGCAAGAAGGCGACACTTCCCAGCGGTGCGGAGGAATCTGAGATTACGCTCCGTTTCGCGCTGGAGACGAATTTTCCAAATCCGTTCAATCCCCGCACAACCATTCACTATGAAATAGCGAAAACATGTTTCGTCACGTTGAAACTCTATACCGTGCTTGGTGAGGAGGTTGCTGAGCTTGTCAGTCAAAAGCAAGAACCTGGAAGATATGATGTACAATTTGGTGGATCCACGCTTCCAAGCGGAGTCTATTTTTACAGAATTGTTGCAGGTGATTTTGTCAACACGAAAAAGATGGTACTGTTGAAATAAGGACATTCTTCCGGCTACCTCTTGTTTTAATAATGTCAAATAGATAACCTTGTCTTCTCAACGAACCGGAAGTATTTCCCGACTGTAGATGAACGGGCAACTGCACCTAACAGCACGCGGTTCGACCTTGACTTCGTGCTCTGGCTGTCTATGTCGAATTCAGTTTTGGCATGACAGATAGAGTACAGCTCATCGTTTTCCTCACGGATTGGTTTGTCATTTGATAGTTCGAAAAACGGCGGCGCAATGTGTGCACACGCTAGACGGTAGACTCATCGGACAAATGAGGAAGTGCAAAGATTGTTTGTTTTGAGAAATCTGTGTGATCAAAGTGTTCGGCGGGAGCTTGACTTTGAAAGAGGGTTCATCTACTTTTTTGGCGAGCTCAATGATGTTTGATGAATTCACTTCGCTCTTGCCGATAGTTTCAACAAAGCACGTCCTGAAATGAAAGCTGAAGACGATATCTTGATACGCCCTTTCGAAAAGAAGAGCGACTACTTCGCCTTTGAGGCCCTTCAAAAAGAGACTTGGGGAAAGGATATTGAAGAGGTCATAACCGCATCGCTCGCGAAAATCGTCCAGAAGATTGGGGGTATTGTTGCAGGGGCTTTCGACGCTGAAGGAGACATGACCGGATTTGTGTTTGGGTTCACTGGTTTCAAGGATGGGAAACCAATCCACTGGTCGCACATGCTGGCAGTCAAACCTGCTTACAGAGACGCGGGCATCGGCAAGAGGCTAAAACTCTATCAACGAGATGTCCTGTTGGGAATGGGTATCAACGAGGTATTCTGGACATACGACCCTCTTGCAGGTAAGAACGGACATCTCAACCTGAACACACTCGGCGCAGAAGTCGTGGAATACGTGCAAGACATGTACGGCTCAGGAGAAGACAGTATTCTCTTCCGCGGCATCGGCACTGATAGATTCATCGTGGTTTGGCGGATCGCAGACAAGACGGTGGAGGAAACGTTGGAGAAGAAACGCTGCTTCGACCGCGAGCCTTTTCTGGCGTCCCCCTTGGCTGCGTGTCGTTCGGTAGATAACGATTCCACATCACTTCCGGTGAACGATCTTGATCTTCGCGACAAGAGACTGAGGGTGGAGGTGCCCGAGGATGTGCACCAACTCATGAGCATTTCAATCGCGTCGGCAGCCGATTGGAGGAAGAAAACGCGCCAAGGATTTTTGCAGTACTTGCGGAAGGGATACAAGGTGGTGGGGTTCTATAGAGATCATGACTCTGGGCGGTGCTTCTATTGTCTTGAACGCCCGAGTTAGAGTTCACTCGTAAATCAAAAGTACTTACGCCGAAACTCCAAGTTGTAATGGCATAGCACTCGGTTCGCTCCTTCTTCTCCTCGTGTGCACCTATCGACATCGAACAGTGAGCAACACCCGGTCATCGCAGTGACAAACCTTCCCGTCTGATGTCATCCAGTTCATTCGCTGTAAGCACCCCGGACTGATACAACAGCAAGTATTCCTGCGAGACACTTTGACCGAAGATCATCAGGTCATCGCTGTTTACCGTCACCCTCACGCCGTTGTCGACCAAAACCCTGATAGGGTGATGAGCGATGTCACTCACAACACCGAGTGCGACGTTGCTGGTTGGACAGATATTCAGTCGGACGCGCTCGCGCCGTAGCCGATCCATCAGAGGCTTGGAGAGAGCGGCGGTCACGCCATGTTGTACCTCATCGACCTGAAGAATGTCCAGCGTGCGAGAAATGAACTCCGGGCCGGCAAATTCCCCGGCGTGGGCCTTGAGCTTGAGTCCGCGTTTTCGAGCATCAGCGTAAATGTCCCGGTAAGGATCCGGGGGTTGCGCGGTCTCATTGCCGTACAGGTCGATGGACCTGAAGATTCCTGATTGAATGCAGAGGGAAGCGAGGCGTATCTGGTCCACAGGGGGACGGTCCTTGGACATACCGATCTCTGGTCGGAAGTCGATGCGATCCTTGTATGTCTCCACGAGTCCGGCCACGAACGCAACAAAATCGCGAGGTTCGTTTTCATACAAAGAAATGAACCTCATATCGAGGCTCATCTCGAGAATGGAGACGCCATCCATGATGGCGTCGTGGATTGCTGACTGTGCAGTGAACTGAAAGCCGGCGAGGGTATCTGTGTGTGGATAGAGGACGTCATGAGCATATTTGATCATTTCGTCCAGCGATGCCATGCGTGGGTGAGGGCGCTGAAGCGGCATGTTCAGCCACGACTCAATGCGCTCGATCCGGGTTCCAAGTATGGAATGATTGTGGAGGTCGCTCTTGGGGACTCTCTGAAGGGCGGGAAGATCCCCGGATTGGAGGGCGTTCACAAAGAGCTGGCCATTTGTCGTGAGCTGAGAACTCATCATCGAGTGCCTGTCGGCAAATACGCTTGCGACTTGAAAAAAAAAGCCGCCCCCCGAAAAGGGAGGCGGCTTCAATATTACCGATGCTTCTCAGAACGAGTAACGGAGGCCGATCTGTGCCCCCCAGCGGGAAGAGAGATTATCGTTGACCCACGGGTTAGCAGTTGCACTTGGCTTTGTCCAGCGGAATCGTGGCTGCCCTGTCACAGGATCGAGGCTGTGGAATGTGAGGAGATCGTCCTGGTAGTTGGCCAGGTACGGGTTGTAGCCCCAATCATGATTGAGGAGATTCAAGATATTAAGAACATCGACCCTGATCTCGAATCTGTGTCCCGGCAGTGTTGGGATTTCCTGAGTCAGGCCGAGGTCGAGATAGTGGCTCCACGGCATTCGGCCGCCATTTCGCTCGGCCACTTGACCGCGGTGGGAGCTGAGATAGTCGCTGTTGTTTATGTACGTGTTAAGGTTTGTGTATGCGGCATCAGTCTTAAGAAGGACAGCACCGGTGCTGGACACCAGGATCACGTCATTGGCATCCTTCGGTATGTATGCGAGATCGTTTGATGTCTGACCGTCGCCATTGAGATCACCGTTGATGTAGTAGGTGATCGGTCCTCCTGACCTTCCTTCATACGCCAGCGAGAGCGTCGTACCGAAGAGCGGCACTGCTTCGAACCTGTACGACACGATTCCGATCAAGTGGTGGCGGAGGTCATACGTTGAGTAGGCAAGATCCGGATTATTGGCATCTTTGTAAACCTGGTTATAGCGCCATTGAGAAAGAGCTTGGCTTGACCCAATGCTGTTTCTGTCTTTGGACATTCCGTACGTGTAGGCAAGATTGGCGTACCAGCCATCCGTCACTTGTGTGCGTTGCACCTGTGCGGTGATGTTGTAGGAATAGCCGTCAGACGTGTTCGTCATATAGATGACATTGGTGAATTTTGGGCTGACGCGTTTGGTTGTCCAACGGTTCGAGGTGGTGCTCCATGTTCCGTACACGTACCGACCGTCGCCGACGAGCGTGCCTCCCGGTGTCAAGGTCGAACTTTGCGGACCAGACAGGCTGATGTCCTGGTACATGATGTCGTTGACAGTTTGCGTGAAGAGGCCCTCGACGGTTCCTACGAATCCAAGAGGAAGCTCCCGATCGACGCCGAGGTTCACGCGGAACACTTGCGGCATCTTGAAGTCGGGATTTGTCAGGTCGACCTCCGTTGTTGTAATTGGTGTGAGGAGAGACAACCTGCTGCCGGACTGCTGGTAAGGATCCGGTTGGAAGGTGAAGCCCGCCGGAATTGCACTGACATCGAACCGTGCGAGATCCATACCCGTATTGCCATATTGGTTGGACAGCCAGACATAGCTGATGCGTCCGGTGAAAATGCCTGCGCCGCCACGAATCTGCCATGTCCTGTCGCCTGTCGGGTCATAGTTGAAGCCGACGCGCGGCGAGAAGAGGAGAAAACCACTTGGGACCTTGTTGGTCTCCAATCCCCGTGCACCAAACAACGTATCAATGGATGGATTGTAGAGAGGCTTATCGGGGAATGTCGGGATATCGAGTCGCAAGCCGATGTTGACTTTCAAAGTCGGCAAGATTTTCCACTCATCCTGGGCATAGAATCCAAGCTGAAGGCCGGTGAAGGTTGCGCGTGGCTGGTCGACACCTGGCAGCAGCGAATAACTCAACTGGAAACGGGATGGTTTGCCAGCGTTGAAATTGTCGAGGCTGGTGAACTCATAGTTGCCGTAGAGATTGCGGATGTACAGATTCGAGAACTTGAACGAGTAGTTCTGGGTCCCGAGGGTGAATGTGTGATTACCCATGAAATACGTAAAATTGTCTGTGAACTCGATGACGTCCTGATCGAGCGCGTTGGCATTGGAATAGGTTTCCGCGCCGGCCCGAAGATCGATACCGCCACCAAGTCCGGCGTTCTTGATCCAGATTTCAGGGAACACCGCGCCGTAAATAGCCCGCTTGTCACGAATTGTGGTGTACCCGAAGATCAGCTCGTTCGCCATCGTATTGCCGAATGCGCTGGTCAGTTGAAGCACAGTAGAGTTGGTTGTGTTGTTGGTCTTGTAGAGCTCATTCGCGGGGAAGATCGCACCACTGCTCGGATCACTGTCACTGGCACCACTACCATAGTTGTGACGCAATGAGAGGCGATGCTCCTGGCTCAGGTTGTAATCTAAGCGGGCAAATATCTTGCTGAGGGGATTTTCTTTTGTGATATCTGTGTAAGAACCCGGATCGTATCCGTATTTTCCCTTCAAGAAGCTGATAAATCTGTTCAGGCTATCTACCTTCAAGGCGAACTGATTCGTAGCGTTCGATGGTGCCCCAAAAACCCGCGCGATTGGATCCGTCCTTTTCCGCATTTCGCCGTTCACGAAGAAGAAAAGTTTGTTCTCAATCACAGGCCCGCCAACACGGAATCCTGCTGTGTAGTCAGTATAGTTGGCCAGTTTCAATTTGAGGGTGTCGGGGCTGGTGCCTCTGAAATCCTGGTTTTGTCCGTAGTAGTAAGCAGATCCTGTGAACTTGTTGGTTCCACTCCGTGTGATGGCGTTGATGCCGCCGCCCGTAAAACCGCCCTGACGGACGTCAAAGGGTGCGATAACGACCTGAAATTCCTGAAGTGCATCCAGGCTGATGGATGTACCTACTCCGCCGCCCGGTTGACCGGTGCCGGAAAGGCCAAAAAGGTCGTTGAACACCGCGCCGTCAATTTTGATATCGTTGAACTTGCTGTTCCGACCTCCCGCATTGTAGCCGGCGAACAGTGGAGACATCTTGAGCGCGTCGGAGAAGTTGCGCGAGATTGTCGGGATTGCTTCGAGCTGCTCCCGGCTGACGCTCATCCCAGCACCGGTGCGAGCGGAGCTCATCACTGAATTGCGCTCGCTTACGACTGTCACACCACTGATCTCAACAGCCTGCTCGACCAAGGTGAAG
>JAPLFP010000328.1 GCA_026390585.1 Ignavibacteriales bacterium
TGTTTGTCCTCGCCAAACTCTTTCAGAGCAGGAGCAAGTACAATAAGCTCGCCGCCGTCGGCGATGGCCATTCGTGTCCGGTAGATACTCTTGTTGCCAAGCCATGTGCTCTTGAATTCGGACGGATCAAGATAGACCACGACTTTCTTGAGCGGCTCATCCAGCATCCGGAAGTTCACCTTGAGTGACAACGCCGAGGCCAGGTTGAAACATTCCATGTCATCGCCGATGTAAAGACCCCGCACCTTCAGTTTTCCATCGTCGCCGCGAGCGACGACCGTCAGAACGTAGATGATCGGCATGTGTTTGGCGAAGTGCTCGGATGCGTAGTTCAAGACGCGCCGGACCGGTGTATCAGCCCGACCCATCATCCGCTCCATGCCGTACACCGCACCGAGGAAGTGGCTCTTGTTGATTCCTTCCGGTCCACCCGTTCCTATGAAGACGTTCTTGTTGTAGCCCGCCATGCCCACCACTTCATGCGGCACAACCTGCCCGATCGACAAGATGAGGTCGAATCTCCCATCTACAAGAAGCTTGTTCACCTGTGCTTTCCAGGAGTAGTTGAGCTTTCCTTCCGACTGTTGACGAATGAACTCGGCAGATATTTCGCCGAGCGTGACTACGTCCTTCCGCCAATCGTGTGCGCGGAAAAGACTCAACGGTGTATTCCCGAACATGTCCCTGATGTTCGTTTCCGACATAGCTGTATGCGTACCAAGAGCCGGGAGAATGTCCGTGAGCCTGCTGCCGTAGTATTCCCACACCAACCGCGTGAGACTCCCGGCTTGTGAGTGAAACCGTGTATGGTCCGGCGGTATTGCCAGGACTTTGTTTCGCGCACCGAGTTTGCCCAACGCTTCAGAAAGACCTTTTCTGAGGTCTTCCTCCTGCAGCACGTCGTTTTCCGAGCCTCTACTATAGAGCAACATACACTCCTTCGCCGCTATCGTTTGATTCTTGCTGAACCGCCCCCCATCACATGCTTGATTTCTTCCATCGTTACCATGCTGGTATCGCCGCGCGTCGATTGAAGAAGCGCTCCATGTGCCGCCCCCATTTCCACACACTCTTGGGGCGTCATGCCGTGAAGCAGACCATAGATGAACCCGCTGCAAAAACCGTCGCCTCCGCCCACCCGGTCTTCGATCTCAAGCTTTTCGTACTTCCGCGATTGATAGAACGTGCCATCGTAGTACATGATTGCCGACCAGTTATTGACGAGCCCGCTCACCACCTCGCGCAACGTTGTTCCAACGGCTTTGATGTGCGGATACGCTTTGACAACCTGTTGGACCATTTTCTTGTAGCCTTCGATCGGCAATTGATTGAGGTTTTCATCTGTTCCTTCGACCTGGAATCCAAGCACCTTCTGGAAGTCCTCTTCATTTCCAATGAGCACGTCGATGAAGGGAATCAGCTTCTTTGTTTCCTCGATCGCCTTTTTTGAAGACCACAACTTGCTACGGAAATTGAGATCATAGCTGACGATCGTGCCTGTTTCGTGAGCCGCTTTCATGGATTCGTACGCCACTGCTGCACAGCCGTCACTCAGTGCCGTGAGGATTCCACCTGTATGGAACCAGCGGACCTTCCGCTCCCGGAATATTCGCTTCCAATCCACATCTCCCGGTTTCATGTGCGCGATGGCCGTATGGCCGCGGTCATAGAGTGTGACGCTTGCTCGGACTCCGATACCGACTTCCGTGAAGTCCAGTCCGATGCGGTCGGACCGCCCTGAGCCATCGTAGGGAACCCAGATGATCTCACTGACATCCATGCCACTCGTGCGCGCATGATTCTGTATGAAGTGTCCGAGAGGATTGTCAACGAGTCGCGACACCCAGCCCGTTCGCATTCCATAACGAGCGAGGGCATACGCGACATTATACTCCCCCCCTCCGGCATATGCCTCGAAGGTGGGAGTCAACTCAATGCGCTGATGTCCGGGCGGACTCAGCCGGATCATGCACTCGCCGAGCGTGAGGAGATCGAGACCTGCTTCAGTCGCTGCGAGAACCTTGAGACCCATAGTTGTTCCTTTATCGTGTCTTCCTGCTTTTCTTCGCGGGTTTGACTTTGGTTTCGAGTTGTGTGAGCTCGGCCCCTTCCCGTTTGCTCTGCCAGATGGCCCATGCAATCGCCACGGAACAGAGCAATGCAGCCAATCCGCCGATGGTCTTCATCGCCCCTTGCAACTCAGGTGCCACGAGCGCCGGTGTAATGACATTGTAGTTGAGAACAAGACCTAAGGCCAACAAGCTGACCATATTCATAACTTTGATCAGCGGATTGATGGCCGGTCCCGCAGTGTCCTTCAACGGATCGCCGACTGTGTCACCGGTGACGGCAGCCTTGTGCGCATCAGAACCTTTGCCGCCGTAGATACCGTCCTCAATCAGTTTCTTCGCGTTGTCCCATGCACCACCAGCATTCGACATAAAGACCGCAAGAAGTTGTCCCACGAGGATCATCCCAGCCAGAAACCCTCCCAAGGCATAAGGACCAAGCAGAAAACCGACGACCAACGGAGCCATGATCGCGAGGAATCCCGGACCGATGAGCTCCTTCTGTGCCGTGTTGGTGCAAATGTCAACAACCCGGCCATAATCAGGTTTCTTCGTGCCTTCCCAGATATCGGGGTCTCTGAACTGTTCGCGGCATTCGCGAACGATATCAAACGCTGCACGCCCCACAGCCCGGATCAGCATGCTGCTGAAGAGAAACGGAACAGCTCCTCCGATGAGGAATCCGATAAAAACCATTGGATCGGCTACCGTCAGTTTCCCGGACACCGTGAGGTACTGGGCAGTTGTCATTTCATTGATTTTGTCTTCGCTTCCGACCGCGATCACAGCAATAAAACTGGCAAAGAGCGAGACCGCTGCAATCACAGCTGAGCCGATGGCGATTCCTTTTGTTTCGGCCTTCGTTGTGTTGCCGACGGCGTCCAGGTCCGCAAGGATTTGTCGTGCACGCTTGTAGCTCCCCGGGTTTGCCTGTTCCATTTCCTTTGGATCGTAGCCCATTTCGCCGATACCGTTTGCGTTGTCAGCCACCGGCCCAAAGACATCCATCGAAATCGTATTTCCGGTCAACGTCAACATACCAATACCGGTCATCGCAATACCGTACGCGATGAACAACGGAGGCGTTCCTGCGTAGATGAGCACCGAGATCATGATTGCAGTTGCAATGACAATAATTGCGGCAACCGTGCTCTCATAACCGACGGCGAAACCTTGGATGATGTTTGTGGCGTGTCCGGTGGTGCATGCTTTCGCAAGACTCTTGACCGGAGCATGTCCTGTGTGAGTGTAGTAGCTTGTGACTTTGTTCAGGGCAACCGCAAGGAACACGCCTACGAGACACGTAAAGGCCGGACGGAGATCAAGTCCCGGAATACCCCACGAGAACAGCGAGGCGAGCAGGTTCGGGTCGCCGTTTGGAAATCCCGCAACCGACATGGGGTTGACAAGCAGATACGCCGCATCAAAATGAAGATAGTAGTAGCCAAGGACAAAGAAGCCGACGACGCTGATGACAGAGCCAATCCAGAATCCACGATGGACGCTCTTGAGTGCTTTGTCGGACGAATCGTGCGCCCCTGCCTTGACCGTGTATGTGCTGATGATGGAGCCAAGGACACCGATACCTCGAACGAGCAGCGGGAAGATGACCCCTTTATGTCCGAAGCTTGCCATTCCAAGGATCATCGCTGCTACGATCGTGACTTCATAGCTCTCAAAGATATCCGCTGCCATGCCGGCACAATCTCCAACGTTGTCACCGACGTTGTCTGCGATCGTTGCCGCATTGCGGGGATCGTCCTCGGGAAGATCTTTTTCGATCTTTCCCACAAGATCCGCGCCGACATCTGCCGCCTTCGTGTAGATGCCGCCACCAACGCGCATGAAGAGAGCAAGGAGCGTCCCGCCAAATCCGAATCCGAGCAGTGCCTCATATGCCTTCTCACCGAAGATCATGAAGATAATCGTCCCGCCGAGGAGGCCCAATCCGTCGGTGAGCATTCCCGTGACGGTGCCAGTTCGGTAGCCAAGCTGCATCGCTTTTCCATACCCGTGCATGGCTGCTGCGGCCACACGGAGGTTTCCTGTCGTCGCCAATCGCATGCCGACAAAACCCACGGTCCAGCTAAAGAGAGCACCGAAGAGAAATGCGATCGCCCGTCCCCAACGAAATGCATCGACCGCACCAGTATAGGTCACAAACAACAGAAGCGTGATGACGATGATCAGCGGTCCAATTCGCTTGAACTGTGCACCGAGGTATGCGTTTGCACCTTCGCGCACAGCCGCGGCGATTTCCTTCATTCTGTCTGTCCCGGAGTCAGCCCTATAAACCTGTCGCACGAGAAGCAGGGCATAAAGCAATCCAGCCACTGCAATCCCGAGAACGAACAGAAGGCTCGCGATTTCCATGGGAGTGTATTTTGGATCGCTGAAGAGCGAGAACGGCGCGAAGTGAGTCGATTCGACTGCCACCGCCGCTGTTGCAGCCTTTGTTGTGTCCTGGCCATTACCGATCTGCCAGATATACACAACGGCAAAGAGTACCATCATGAACACCAGGTATGCGTGTCGGACGGTCTCCGACTTGAATGTTTCTCGTAGTGATTTCATCGTAAAGACCATTTCTGATTGGACAACATGTTGAAGTCAGTGATAACAGGCACGTTGCTGTGAAGCTCACCGGACTCCCCCATCCCGTGGTTGTCAGACCAGGGATGGGGCACCGCAGAATCCAGTTCGGGTGTGTTCAACACACCATTTGTTTCTCTATGAAATGAGGCTCTCTGACGCCGACCTCCACCACTTCGCGTATTCAACCTCGAGGATACGGCGCTCAGGGAACGGGTAGAACTTCAAACCCTTCTGATCGCCAATGAAAAACCCTCGTCGAATGGTACGGAAAAAGGCATGGTGGCGGGGTGACCGCGAGACGGTCTTGGTTTTCTTGTCACCTCCCTTTTCGAGATCGTTCACACAGTCGATCAGGTGAAGCGGATCGGGATACGGAAGATAGCCCGCCAGTTTGCCGCCCTCGTCGCGGTCGAGGAGCATATCAACAAAGAATATCCGTGGAATATGCACCGGGTTGCCCTGGTCTGTCATGAACTTCAAGAATGCCGCCGGGGCCAGCGCCGACACAACCAGCGGGAAGACGGGACAGAGTTCCTCATAGAGATTCGATCCAGGCACTTCCTGCTTCACGTCATAGGGGGCTGAATCAAGCGACATCACGCGCCCGTCCGCTGTGCAGAGGTACAGTTTGCCAAAGGCGGAGAGATCGAGATGTTCAAGCACACGATAGACGGAGATGTACTTACTGCGTTTGGGGCTTCCATCGACGTGCGGCACACAGCGTTGTTCAAGATCATTAAGTTTGAAGTAATCACTTTTCAAGGCCGGGTCGATTTCAAAGAAGAGCACGTTTCCACGCGCGTTCTTTTGGGTACCGACCGCCATATATCGCCCGAATGCCTCCGGCTCCAGGTGCGAAGCCACGAGCGCTTCAAAGCGATAGCAAAGCATATACAGGTGAATTTTCATTACGACCTCCCAAAATACCAAGCGGTACTGTTATGTTGCTTTCTCATTGTAGTAGATCAAAGCATCGAGCGTACGACTGGGACGTCCGGAATTGTAGCGTCCTGCCCCCAGACTTGCCTTACCGAACAAATCTCCACCAGTCGTAGAACTTGTTCTCCAGATCGCTGAGCGACGGCATAGGGTAGAAGAGAAGATTGCTTCCTTCTGCGAACCAGAATCCGTGCCTGACGAGCGCGTACGAAGCCTCGAGAAGCGTTGTGCTCAGGCTGATAGTTTTCGTTTTCTTGGTCGTGTCGCCCTTCAATTCCACCAAATAGTCATAGATCCGCGCCGGATTGGTTTCCGGGATCGGAGAATACATGATCTCGCGATTTCTGTTCTTGTCCAGAAATTCATCAACGTTGAACTCGTACTGTGTGAAGCAGATCTTCGGAGCGCCCTTGGATCGCGTTTCGCTTGTGATGTACTTCCCGAACGCCCGCTGATCGACCGTGGAAGCGACCAGATTTGACAACGGTGTGATTTCCTGGTAAATCCGAACCAATCCCGGTTCATTTACGGCAGTGTACGGTTCCGGCTGTAGCTCGAGGGCTTTCCCATTTGCAGTCACCAAATAGAGATTCTTCAACGCCTTCAGGTCGACATGCTCCAACACCGCGTATGAACAGATAAACTTCGTCTTCTTCGGTTTACCATCCGGGTGAGGCACAGTGAGCGCAAGGTATTGATCGATCTCGAAGTAGGGATTTCTAAAATTGATATCAATTTCTGCAAAAATCACCTTCCCCTTATAATGCTTCGCACTCCCGACCGTGTAGTGTTCGGCGAATTCCTGAGGACTCAGCTGCGAGGCCACCAGCGCGTTGATAGGAAAGACAATCATATAGAGATGTTTACCGTACTCTGCCATGGTTCTTCCTCCGTGTTGCGATCTTATGTGACTGTGCCGCTTCTATATTCTGAGTTCTGAGTTCTGAATTCTGTTCCTTCAGCGTTGGATGCGCGCCGATCCGCCCTTCGCAAATGCGCGCACCTGTTCCAAGGTAACCATTGTCGTGTCGCCGGGGGTTGTTGTCAGCAATGCTCCATGTGCCCACCCTAGTTTTACCGCCTCTTCGGGTGTCTCCCCAGCCAGCAATCCATAGAAGAACCCGCTTGCGAAACCATCGCCGCCGCCGACGCGGTCCAAAACACCAAGTTCGCACATTGGCGCCACATGGCTTTTGCCGTTCACCCATGCAACAGCGCTCCAGCTGTGTCTGTTCGTCAAATGCACCTCGCGAAGCGTCGTTGCGACCACTTTCACTTGTGGGTACTTTGCTGTGACCTTGTCGATCATTCCGAAAAACACTTTCGGATCTAATGCCGATGTGGCAGCCACTTCGGGACCGGGAATTCCTAACCCCTTCTGCAGGTCTTCCTCGTTGCCAACGAGGACATCAACATTCTGAACGATCCGGCCAATCACTTCTGCCGCCTTCTGTGCTCCGCCCCAGATGCTCCACAGCTTTTCGCGAAAATTCAGATCGAAACTCACGATAGCTCCGGCTTTCTTTGCTGCCTTCATTCCTTCAATGATCAATTCGCCCGTCGTCTCCGAAAGCGCTGCAAAGATGCCGCCGCTGTGAAACCACCGGACGCCGCTTGCAAAGATCGTGTCCCAGTCGAAATCACCCGGCTTGAGCTGCGCTGCGGCTTCATTCGAGCGGTTGTAGAACACCACCGGGGGGCGCACGCCGTGACCCTGGTCGCTGTAGACGGTTGCCATGTTGGGCCCACTGACGCCATTGTGCTTGAAGCGCTTGTAGTACGGCTTCACTCCCATCGCTTTCACGCGTTCAGCAATTAAGTCACCGATGGGATAATCAACCATTGCCGTCGCAATGGCCGTATTCAATTTGAAACAGTCGGCAAGGTTTGCAGCGACATTGAACTCCCCGCCGCTGACATGAATTTTGCACTCTGTCGCTTTTCGAAAAGGAATGATTCCCGGATCAAGGCGATTCACCAAAGCACCTAGGGAGATCAAGTCCAATGCGCCATCCGGACGAATATTCAAGCCGCTGCTCATGCTATACTCCTTGTCTTCGCCAAAGTACCTATGATTTGTGAATTTTCCTATACACCCGAATACGCCGAGAATCCCCCATCAATCGGAAGCACCACGCCTGTCACAAATGCCGATGCCGGCGAAAGAAGCCAGAGCGTTGCGCCCAACAAGTCCTCCGGCTTTCCGAAACGGTTCATCGGCGTGTGATCCATAATCTTCTTTCCCCGCAGCGTAAGCCCACCTGTTTCCTTGTCTGTCAGGAGAAACCGGTTCTGTTCGGTCAGGAAAAACCCAGGAGCAATTGCATTGACGCGAATGTTGGGAGAATACTCCTGTGCCATGTGAACCGCAAGCCATTGTGTGAAATTGCTCACAGCGGCTTTTGCTGCAGAGTACGCCGGAATGCGCGTGAGCGGACGAAAGGCATTCATGGACGAGACGTTGAGAATGATCCCTTCCTTTTGATCCGCCATGTATTTTCCAAAGACCTGGCTCGGGAGAATGGTGCCGAGAAGATTCAGATCCGAGACGAACTTCAGACTTTCCGTCGGCAGGCTGAAAAACGATTGCTCGGGATTCGTTGTCGCCTTTGGATTATTCCCTCCCGCACCATTGATCAGGCAGTCGATACGTTTGAAATGCTCGACGATTTCCTTCGCTGCCAGTTCGAGGCTCTCCTTATTGAGAACGTCGCCTTTGACCACAAGATAGTGACCTTTCGTGGTCTCAAACCGCCGCACAACCTGATCGGCCAACGCCGGATCGCGATCCAGAATGACGACATTGGCATTGCATCCTACGAGAGCACATGCCATTTCTCCGCCCAAGACTCCTGCTCCGCCTGTGATGACAACAGTCTTGTCCGTAAAATCATATTGTTTCGATAGTTCCTGGAGATTCATACATTTTCCTCTATGGTCGGTTTCTGAGAATTCCGTGGATAGCAGTTCCCTATTTCTCGGACCGCCATCACAGAGCTTCTTTCATGTCAAACCTTTCAAATCGTGGAGCGAGAAGATGGTTAATGACAAACGTGACGAGATACAACAAAGCACACACACTAAAGAGGATGGCATACCCCCCCGTGATGTTGCCGGATGCCTTGAACACGTCAAGCAATTTGCCTGTGAGGGCAGGAAAGATCATGCCCCCAAGAGCCCCCGCCATACCGCCAATGCCGATGACCGAGGCGACCGCTCGCTTCGGAAACATGTCAGAGACAGTTGTGAAGAGGTTCGCAGACCAGGCCTGGTGCGCCGCTCCGGCCAGACCAATGAGGAGAACCGCCTCCCAGTCGCCAACACTGGTGACAGTAAGAATCGGCAGAACGAGCAACGCAAACGTAAACATTCCGGTTTTGCGTGCGCGGGTCACAGTCCAACCTCTTTTCGTGAGATAGCCTGTCACCCAACCACCGGCAATACTGAGCACTGTCACAACGAAGTAGATGGTGACAAGATGAATCCAGCTCTCTTTGATGTCCAGGCCTCGGGTTTGCTTGAAATAGTCCGGGAGCCAGATCAAGAAAAACCACCAGACCGGGTCTGTCATGAATTTTGCAATGATAAAAGACCACGTTTGCCGATACGCGAGCAGGCGAAGCCATGGAATCTTGACGTTCTCTCCTGACTCGTCGGCATCGCTTCGGATGTGGGCCAACTCACTTTCATGAAGGCGTTTGATTTTCTCGGGGACATTATAGAACGGGATCCAGAAGAAAAGCCAGAGGAACCCGGCCAAGCCAGCGGCCACAAAGGCTGCCTGCCATCCCCAGGTGAAGGCAATCCACGGAACGATCGCAGGAGCAATGATGGCCCCAACGTTCGTGCCGGAATTAAAGATGCTTGTGGCAAGAGCTCGCTCCTTCTTCGGAAACCAAAGAGCGACAGCCTTGATGGCTGATGGAAAATTGCCTCCCTCGCCCAGACCGAGAGATATTCGAGCTACAAAAAAGCCGCCGACGCTCCCCACCAATGCGTGTCCAACCGCTGCCACACTCCACGCTGCGATGGATACGGCATAACCGATTTTTGTTCCATAACGGTCGATGAACCAGCCGAAGGCGAGGAGGCCAATGCCATAAGCTCCCTGAAAGGCCGAATTGACCAATCCGAAATCCTCATTTGTCCATTTCAGTTGTTCATCCAGAATCGGCTTGATCAATGAGAGAATCTGCCGGTCGATATAGTTGATGGTTGTTGCGAAAAACAGCAGGGCACAGACCACCCAACGGTAATTGCTCTGCAGTCTCGGAATTTTGATTGCTTCAATCATCAGCAACGCTCCCTTCGATATGCTGTTTATGCGACATGACACATGGAAGACATCTTCAGAGTTTATACGCTTTCTTGACAAGCCCGTTTGCCAGATCGTAGATCATATCCTGCGCTTCATCGAGCTCGACAATATGTCGGGTGACAAGCCCGGCCAGGAAATTTGCATCGACACGCCGCGACAAATCGTGACGGGCAGGAATGGAAACAAACGCCCTCGTGTCATCATTGAAGCCAGCTGTATTGTAGATGCCGGCGGTCTCCGTTACCATCGAGCGGAAACGCATCATTCCTTCAATGCTGTCATGGAACCACCACGGTGGCCCCAACTTCATTGCCGGATAGTGACCCGCAAGCGGCGCAAGCTCCCTCGCGTACGTCGTTTCATCCAGCGTGAAGACGATGACCGTGAGTCTGGAATCATTTCCATATTTATTCAACAGATCCTTGAGGTTGTGCGTATACTCCGTCGGCATCGGAATGTCGCATCCTTTGTCAGGGCCGTATTTGTCATAAATGATGCGATTATGATTGCGGTCGGATCCCGGATGAATCTGCATCACGAGGCCGTCTTCTATGCTCATCCGCGCCATTTCCATGAGCATGTGAGCTGTGAATTGCGCAGCATCCTCGGCTGTTGCCTGCCCCATCAAGGCTCGTTGGAAGATCCGTTCTCCTTCTCCCTTGGTGAACTCGTGGGTATGTGGCGAAGAAACGCCATGATCTGTCGAGACAGCACCCATGGACTTAAAGAACACACGACGATTTTCCAGCGCTTGAATGAACCGGCTGTACGATGTGACGTCGACTCCGGCACGCTCGGTGAGAAGTTCGATGTTCGTTTTCCAATTCTTCGCCTTCAGGTCCGTCACTCCATCGGGTCGGAAGCACGGGATGATATTCCCCTTCCACCCCGAAGCGCGGATCTTTTTATGCGGCTCAAGCGTATCGGTTGCAGCGTCGGTCGTTGACAGCACGGCAATCTTGAACCGATCGAAGAGCGCGCGTGGCCTGAATTTGGGCTGCTGGAGTTTTTCGTTGATCTCATCATAAATCTCGATTGCGGTGGCTCCGGTGAATCGTTTCCTGATACCGAAGACTTCTGCAAACTCATGGTTTAACCACGCGCCGGTGGGCGTTCCGCGAAAGAGGTAGTAGTTTTCTCCAAAAAGCTTCCAGATTTTCCTCGCATTGCTCTCTGTCGATGAACCGTCAAGAGGGCGAACACCCAGGGATTCCATTGGTATTCCCTGAGAGTACAGCATGCGGTAGATGTAGTGATCCGGTATCAGAAAAAGCTCTGCCGGGTTTGGGAACGGATTGTTCTCGACGAACAAGTTTGCATCGACATGTCCGTGCGGGCTGATGATCGGGAGGTTCTTTACCGACTGATAGAGCTTCCGCGCTACGGTTCTGACAGCCGGATTCGGATCGAAGAACCGATCTGCTTTGAGTGATAGACGAGGTTGTGGTTTTTTCATGGTCTCTGATTCCTGACTGATCTGCGTGATGATGCCCGTGTGTTCCCTAAACGATATCGTTCACCTTTACACCGTCCATATCATCAAAGACCTGATTCTCCCCTCCCATAGCCCAGATGAACGTATAATTCTGCGTGCCGGCACCTGCATGGATGGACCAACTCGGATTGAGAACGGCCTGACGATTGCGAATGATGATGTGGCGCGTCTCATCCGGTTGACCCATGAGGTGAACGATCATCGAGCTGGGCTCGATGTTGAAATACATATAGACTTCCGACCTGCGTTGATGCGTATGCGGCGGCATGGTGTTCCAGATGCTTCCTTCCTCAAGTTCGGTCAGTCCCATCACTAGCTGGCAGCTCTTGATGCCGTTGGGGTGAATGTACTTGTAGATCGTCCGCTTGTTGGCGTCTTTCTGACTGCCCAATCGCGCCGGTTCGGCATCGGAGAACTTCGCATGAGTCGTAGGAAGTTCTTTATGCGCCGGGTAGCTGACAAAGTAGAACATCGCTGGTGCGTCGGAACGATTGCTCCTGAATTCGATTTCTTTCGCTCCGCGCCCAATGTACAAAGCGTCCTTGAACGCCATCGCGTATTCCTTGCCGTCGATTCTAACGCTCCCTTCCGAACCAGTGTTGATCACACCGATTTCCCTCCGCTCGGCAAAATACTCAGCGGCCATTTCTTTCTTAGTGCCCAAGAGCTTCAATGCCCCTTTCACAGGGACAGCAGTACCGGTGATGGACCGATCAATGTCCGAATAGACCATTGGGCTTTCGTCAGGAACGAAAAGATGGTCAATGAGAAATGACTTCCGAAGTTGTTCGGTCGTCATATGTCGGAACCCGTTCGGGTCTGTTGAGAAACGTACGTCCATAGAATTCCTCCTCGTTGCGTCACACTTCCTGAATCAATAGTAAGATGAGTTACTTCTTCTCCGCGAGCGTCTGATATCGGAGCAATGCTTCAGTGAAATAGTAGTCAGCATAAATGATTGAGACATCAACTTCTGACTTTGCCGGTTTGTTACCGACCGCGTGGTCCAGGATGGCATGCGAATTGGTCCCCTCAGCAAGGTAGGGAGCAGAACAAAGTGACTTGAGGATTTCTGTTGCTGCATCGCGGTATGTTGCTTGCTGGGATTTCTCTTTTGCGTACTTCGATAATTCAAACAGTGCCGATGACGCAATAGCAGCTGCCGATACGTCACGCGGCTCATTCGGAATTCCGGGCGCCAGAAAATCCCAGTACGGAATATTGTCCGGCGGGAGATGGCTGATGAAGTAGTCCGCGGCCCGCTGCGCAGTCTGCAAAAAGCGTTCATCCTTTGTGAAGCGATATGTCATGGTGTATCCATAGATCGCCCACGCCTGGCCCCGAGCCCAGACCGACTCATCTGCATAGCCCTGATGGGTATTCCTCGCTTTGACAGACCCGCTCGTCGTGTCATAACCAAGGACATAGTATGTGCTTCCATCCGAACGGAAGTGGTTTTTCATGGTGGTCTCTGCATGCCTGATGACAATCTCTTTAAGTTTCTTTTGACCGCCGTTCTCAGCCGCCCAGAATAACAGCTCCAGATTCATCATGTTGTCGATGATGACCGGGTAATCCCACTTGCGATTGTCCCACGATTTGATGCAACCGATCGTCGGATTGTATCTGGTGGCCAGTGTTTGCGCAGCCTGGAGGATAACGTTCTTATGCGTTTCTGATGGGTAGGGGCGATAGCCATTGCCAAAGCTGTTGAAGACCATGAAGCCAACATCGTGCGTCCCTGAATTGAATTGCTGGCCGGTGATGCCTGCTGTCCATCGCTCGGCTGCCGTTTTGAAGAAAGGATCGTTTGTGTATTCATGCATATACCACAACGCCCCCGGAAAAAATCCACTGGTCCAGTCGCGTGCTCTGGTTGTTTTCCAAGATCCATCCGGTAACGTCGTGCGCACATATTTTGTGCTATCCTGTATTTCCCCAACACTTTGTTTCAATTGCTGTTTCGCGAAATCCAGCGCATAGGGCACCAGCGTCTCGAGATTCCGGCCTTGGGCAATGGTGAACGCGAAGAGCAGAACCGCGATATTGGACAACCTGGGTTTCATTCAATCTCCTTGTGATGGTTCGATATACTACCTATTTACTATTAGGACATTTGTCCTCTTAGTGTTTTTTACCCATTTTTCTCTCCCGAGCTTTGGCATTGACAGGTTGTGCTTCACCTGTGTCTACCCGGAGCTCTGGGTGAAAGTCTTTGACTAATCTGAGATACTGCC
>JAPLFP010000244.1 GCA_026390585.1 Ignavibacteriales bacterium
GTGCTCACGGGCATGCTTTCGGCGCTTGCCGGCGTGATTGCCACCGCCAAGACGGGAGCGACATCACCCATCGCAGGGAGCGGCGCCGAGCTGCGGATTATCGCGGCAGTTGTCGTCGGAGGTGCCAGCCTTTCAGGCGGACGGGGGACGATTTTCGGGACGTTTTTGGGATTGATGCTCACCAGCATCATCACGAACGGATTGGGGTTCCTGCGAATTTCATTCTATGCAGAAGGAATCGTGTCGGGCACCATCCTTATCGTCGCGGTGATGCTTGATCAGTTGACGCGTGAACGGCTCAAAGTGCTTATTCGGTTTCTTACCACCACAAGGAACAAGCGTATGGAACGGACAATGAATGTTGTGCTTGCCTGCGTTGTCATCCTGCTTCTCGTATTCAGGCCATGGGGTTCGACGCTCTCGACCAAGGAAGATCAGTCGTCAGCGGCAGGCAACGAAGAATATGTTTTCTTAGGTGTCTCTGTCGGGAATCCATATTGGGTGGATGCGAGACTTGGCCTCGAAGACAAAGCAAAAATGCTCGGAGTAAAATCGGAGCTGCGCGGGCCAACGGGAGGCGATCCAAATCAGCAGGTGAAGGAACTTGAGCAACTCATCGCACGCAAGCCGGCAGGCATTCTGATCGCTCCGGCTTCCAACGCCCTGAGGCCGAGCATTGACCGTGCCATCGACGAAGGAATACCTGTCGTGTGCATTGACACGGACGAACCACTCAGCAAGAGGTATACGTTTATTGGTACGGACAACTACAATGCCGGCAGGCAGACGGGTGCGATGCTGGCAAAGGCGATCGGAGGAAAAGGAGAAGTCGCTCTTCTCATGATTCCGGGACAGCTAAATCACGAAGAACGCGCTCGGGGGTGTAAAGATGTTCTGGCGACGTTTCGGGACATCAAGGTTGTGAAGATCGGAAACGATCAGGCGCTTGCGACCGAGGCGGAGAAGGTTGCTCGCTCGATCCTCCAGGCGTATCCGGATCTGGCTGCGTTTGGCTGTGTGGATGCAGCGGGAGGTGAGGGTTGTGCTGTCGCCGTGAAAGAGGCGGGGAAGGTGGGGAAGGTCAAAATCATTGCGATGGACAGAAACGAGACAACGCTGGAGTTCATCGAGCAAGGAATCATCGAGGCCTCCATCGCTCAGCGAACCTATGCCATGGCTTACCTCGGCGTTCAATTGTTGTACGATCTCAACCACAACAACATGCAGATCGTGAACAACTGGAAGGAGGCGAAAGTTATTCCCCTGCCGAGGAACATCGACACGGGGACAATTGTGATCGACAGAAGCAACGTTCGCGCGTTTCGAAGGAATGCAGTCAAGTGATTTCGATCAAGGACATAGCCGCCCGGGCGAAGGTTTCCATCGGTACAGTTGACCGAGTCTTGCACGATAGAGGACGGGTCTCGGAGGAGACCCGCAATCGGGTGCAGCGCATCGTGCGAGAGCTAGGTTACCGCCCAAATATTCACGCACGGAACCTCTCTCTTGATAAAGTCTATCGGTTCGCAGTCGTCATGCCGAGGCTGTCTCAAGACAGTGAATACTGGAAGTTTCCGGCGAAAGGAATCGACAAGGCATGCCGCGAACTTGAGATGTACAAGGTGTCGGCGAACTATTTTCTCTTTGATCGATATTCGAATGCATCTTTTGGGCGCGCATTTCGCGAAGCGTTGAGATCGATGCCGGATGGCCTGCTCATCGCGCCTGTCCTTTCACAAAAAGCAGAGGAACTTATCCCGTCAATTCCTCAGGGGCTCCCCTACGTCTTTTTCGACTCCACCATTCCGGGGACAGATTGCCTCACGTTCATCGGGCAGGACCCTTTTCAAAGCGGTCTGCTCGCTGCGAGTCTTTTGCAGAGCATCGCGGGGAGTGAAGGAAACATCGCGGTTATCAAGGTGATACCGGATGATTTTCATATCAGCGAACGAATCAGGGGATTTTTCACCGGTGTGGAAGACAGCAAGAAGTTGACGGTGCACCTGTTTGAAGTCGATAGCCATCGAGGAGAAGCTGCGTTCGCGGATGTTGTCAGCCGCATTGTAAGAGAGCTTGCTCCTCTCAAGGGGATCTTCGTATCGAACGCATGGACACATTCTGTCGCACGCTCGCTGCAAGCACTCTCCGCTGCACATGGCGCAACCATCATAGGCTATGATCTCGTTCCGGAGAACCTCCAGTATCTTGAACAAGGGCTCATTGGTTTCCTTATCAGTCAATGTCCCTCGACGCAGGGCTACGAAGGCATCTACAGCCTCTATGAGCATGTTGTCCTGAGACAAAAAGTGAAGCATACCATCATGGTCCCGATTGATATTTTGACGAAGAACAATGTGAAATACTATCAAGGCTGAACCGACGATGAAGACCAGTAAGGTTGTCATTGGTGTTGACTTTGGTACCGACTCTGTCCGAACGGTTGTTGTTGACGGCGCTGACGGTAACGAGATCGCCAATGCGGTGTCTAGTTATCCACGCTGGAAGGAAGGGAAGTATTGTATTCCCGCAAGCAATCAATTCCGTCAACACCCTCTCGACTATATCGAAGGGCTCGAATCGACGGTCAGGCGAGCGTTACAGGCTGCTCCTCCGGGGACAGCGGAACATGTGGTCGGCCTTTCGGTCGATACCACAGGGTCGACCCCCGTTGCGGTCGACCGGCAGGGGACGCCCCTTGCGATGCTTCCGCAGTTCAGCGAGAATCCGAACGCGATGTTTGTCCTCTGGAAAGACCACACAGCGGTTCAAGAGGCGGAAGAGATCAATCATCTGGCAAAATCCTGGGGTGGGATCGACTTCACGAAGTATGAAGGAGGGATCTATTCGTCGGAGTGGTTCTGGGCGAAACTCCTTCACCTGTTGCGAAGTGATCCTTCCATACGCAGTGCGGCATATTCATGGGTTGAGCATTGTGACTGGATTCCGGCCCTCCTCACTGGAACAACCGACCCGTTGACGATGATGCGCAGCCGGTGCGCCGCCGGTCACAAAGCAATGTGGCATGCATCTTTTTCTGGATTGCCCTCCGATGAGTTCCTTTCGAAACTTGATCCTCTCCTGAAGGGGCTGAGGGGACAGTTATATGAGAAGACATTCACCAGCGATGTTTGCGTGGGAACGCTGACTTCGGAATGGGCGAAACGTCTGGGTTTGTACACAGGAGTCAAAGTCGGCGTCGGAGCATTTGATGCTCACATGGGTGCGGTTGGAGGTGAGATCAAACCGTATCAGCTGATCAAGATCATGGGCACCTCAACGTGCGATATGCTCATTGCTCCTTCAGAGGACCTTGGGAATAATCTCGTCAAGGGGATCTGTGGACAGGTCGATGGATCCATTGTTCCGGGAATGATCGGGCTGGAGGCGGGCCAGTCTGCCTTTGGCGATGTGTACGCGTGGTTCCGAGATGTTTTGATGTGGCCTGTGGAGCACATGATCGCAAAGAGTCCCTCCCTCGATGGCAAGACGAGGGAGAAGATCGTAGAAGAAGTTTCAGAGAACCTGATCATGGAGCTTTCCAGGGAAGCAGCAAGTGTTCCGATCGAAGAGTCAGGCATTCTTGCACTTGACTGGATGAACGGGCGCCGGACTCCGGATGCAAACCAGCTACTGAAAGGTGCTATCACCGGATTGACTCTTGGAAGCGATGCTCCGCGCATCTTCCGAGCGCTGGTAGAATCGACGGCGTTTGGTGCGAAGAAGATTGTGGATCGCTTTCGTGCCGAAGGGGTGAAGATACAAGGTGTCATCGGAATGGGTGGGGTTGCCAAGAAATCTCCGTTTATCATGCAGGTAGTTGCTGATGTCTTGAATGTCCCCATCAAGGTGCCGAAGTCTGAGCAGACATGCGCACTTGGTGCTGCAATGTTCGCTGCGACGGTTGCAGGACTCTATCTGACGGTCGAGGATGCAAAGAAGGCGATGGGAAGCGGCATGGAGAAGGAGTATCAGCCCGACCCAGCCAGGGCTGCGAAGTACCGGCTCTTGTACGAACGCTATTCAAAACTGGGAGAATTTGTTGAGAACGAGATTCTGAGTATGAGGAAGAACCCATGAGCTCACTCAAAGAACTCAAAGAACGAGTCTGGCGGTGCAATAAGGATCTGCCACAACTTGGGCTTGTCATTCGAGCATTCGGCAATGTCAGCGGGATTGACCGTGAAAAGGGCTTTGTCGCGATCAAGCCAAGCGGAGTGATGTACGACGATTTGACTGTCGACAATATTGTGGTCGTTGACCTGGAGGACAAGATCGTGGAGGGAAAGCTGCGCCCGTCCTCAGACACGAAGACGCATACGTATCTCTACCGGGCATTTCCGGAAATCGGTGGAGTTGTTCATACCCATTCGACGTACGCTGTTGCCTGGGCTCAGGCGATGAAGCCGATCCCCATTATGGGTACGACGCATGCTGATCTGCTCGCGACGGATGTTCCTTGCACCGATCTCATGAGCGACGAGATGATCCAGGGAGATTATGAAAGGGAAACCGGGAAGCAGATTGCAAACGCTTTTGCGGCACGGTCGTACAAGGAGACACCAATGGTGCTCGTTGCAGGCCACGGTCCATTTACATGGGGGGACTCACCCGAGAAAGCGCTCTATCACAGCCAGATGCTCGAGGAGCTCGCAAAGATGGCTGCGCTGACATTGCAGATCAACCCGTCAACTCCCCGGTTGAAGAAGACGCTCGTCGACAAGCACTTCAAACGGAAACATGGACCAGATTCTTATTATGGGCAGGAATAAATTGAAACTAGAAGGAGAAACGAGATGAAAAATGTTCCAACAGTTGTCATGGGAATCGTTGCTGTGAGCAGGGATTGCTTTCTTGCTGAACTTTCCAGAAAGAGGAGAGTTCGCGTCGTCGAAGAGTGCAAGGCCAGGAACGTTCCCGTTGTTGAACTCCAGACCATCGTGGAGAACGAGAACGATGTCCTCAAGGCACTGGATGAGCTGCGAGACAAAAAAGTCAACGCACTTGTCCTGTACCTGGGCAATTTCGGTCCTGAGGGACCTACGACGCTTCTCGCGCAGAAATTTGGTGGACCCGTCATGCTGGCTGCTGCTGCGGAGGAATCCGGAAAGGATCTCTACGATGGTAGAGGAGATGCGTACTGTGGATTGCTGAGCGCATCGTATAACGTTGGGTTACGTAACCTGAACGTCCACATCCCGCGAAATCCGGTCGGCACTGCCGCCGATGTTGCGACGATGATCAGCGAGTTTCATCCCGTAGCGAGGGTCTACCTCGGACTGAAGCAACTCAAGATCTTCTCCTTCGGACCGCGTCCGTACGACTTTCTGACTTGTCATGCACCCATCAAGCCTTTGTTCGACATTGGTGTAGAGATCATGGAGAACAGTGAACTCGACATGTATGATCTTTTCCTTTCCAAGAAAGGAGATCCGCGCATCAAGTCGGTTGCGAGCGACATGGCGAAGGAACTGGGAAAGGGAAACATGTATCCCGATCTGCTTGAGCCGCTGGCACAATTCGAGATCGCC
>JAPLFP010000209.1 GCA_026390585.1 Ignavibacteriales bacterium
GATCGGCTCTTCACGGAGACGGATGCCAGGAACGTCTATCACTATGGTCCTCCGTTCGATTTTAACCAATTCGTATATGAAAGTTTGGTGAATAGTGATATCAGTGGATACAATGCGGTGATCGGGTTGATGTATCACAGACAAGGCCGGTACAAGGTCGGTCTCACCGTTCGAACGCCAACGTACTACGATATTTCTGAGGACTTCTCGGATGCTGGCAGCAGCTGGTTCGACAATGGAGATACCCCACCCCCAATTAAGAACGTCGGTTCCACAAAATACAACATTCGGACACCGTTTGTGTTCTCCGGGGGTGCTTCATTCCAGGTGACAGACTGGCTCTTGCTCGCCGGCGATGCTGAGTATACGGACTGGACGCAATTGGAATTCACGAACACTGACAATCAAGATCTTATCGACGAAAACCGTGTCATACGCGATGTGTTTCGCGCAACGACCAACTTGAGAGGCGGCGCGGAGATTACCCTCTTCAACCTGGGCCTCAAGCTTCGGGGCGGAGCGGTCTACAACCCCTCGCCATACCTGGCTGATCAGAATACAAGCGACTATGATCAGCTTTACTTCACGGGGGGTATTGGTCTAGCCGTTGATGAGAATGTTTTCGTCAATGGTTCCATAGCTTTAGGAAAATGGAAAACTTTCCGCGACAATTACTACCTCCCAGGATTGACAGTTGCTCCGTCAAGGACGAGTGAATCTGTGAATTCGAATACTCTCAATGTGACGCTGTCGTACCGATTCTGAGCTTAACGAGAGTGCGATGGTAACAAGCGCCCTGGTGTCTGACGATACCAGGGCGCAGTGTTTATAGGGATCCTTACAGTCCGTTTTCCGTGATCTCTCTTGCAGATGTCCTCTCCCTCCCAGGTGTCTCCGAATTCTGGCTGTCATGATGGGAGGAGCACAGGGCTCTCATGTTGATATACCACTCAACTTTCTTTACATTGATCCCGTTCTTGAGTAGCGAATGAACGGGATTCCTCCCCTCACCATTTCATTTTCCCGATGCCAGCTCGACTGAAGGTCATTCTGGGCATTGCCGGCACGCTCGCCGTCCTTGTCATTGCTGCATTCGCATTCTTCTATTATCTCATTACGAAATCATATCCTGTGACAAATGGAACTCTGGATGTACCGGGGATTCACGCTCAGGTCAGCGTATACCGCGATGACTATGGAGTGCCACATGTTGTCGCTGAATCAGACTATGATGCGTATTTTGCCATTGGGTATGTGCACGCACAGGACAGGCTGTGGCAAATGGAGTTGATCCGTCGGGCGGGACAGGGAAGACTGGCGGAGGTTCTCGGGGAACCCGCGCTCAAGATTGACAAGATGTTCCGAACACTCGGTCTATGGCGCCAGGCTGAGAAAACCGCTCCGACGATCGATGAAACGACAAGAAGTGCATTGCAGGCATACGCTGACGGTGTCACCAACTACATCGAAAGCCACAGGGGAAAATACCCGATTGAATTCGATCTTCTGAACTTTGAGCCAGAACCCTGGACGATTGAACATTCACTTCTGATCAGTCGACTCATGGCATGGGAGCTGAATTATTCGCGATGGGTAGATATTGTTCTTGCTGAGTTGGTCGAAAAGCTTGGCGCTGCAAAGGCTACGGAGATTTTCCCAACCTGGCCGGAAGGAGCTCCCCTCATCATAGCAGAGGAACTCAAGGGAAAGAGGTCTGCCACCATGGCGGCGCAGCTTTTCGAGTCAGACCAGGAATTTAGAAAACTCCTCGGGAGTCCAGGACTGGAATCAGGCAGCAACGCATGGGCGATTGCCGGAACAAAGACCTCCACCGGGAAACCGATTCTCGCGAATGATCCTCACCTCTTGTTCTCAGCGCCAGGGAGGTGGTACGAACTGCACGTAACAGCTCCAGGCCTTGATGTCTCCGGAGCGACAATCGCGGGAGTTCCATTTGTCGTGATCGGACGAAACCAATCGATCGCGTGGGGAGTCACGAACGCGATGATAGACGATGAAGACTTCTACATTGAGGAAGTCGATTCGGTCCAGCATCCCACGCGGTACAGATTCAACAATGGATGGCGCCCTGTTGAACAACGCATCGACACCATTCTTGTGAAAAACAGTCCCCCGGTGTTGCTGTCGGTGTATCAGACTCATCGCGGTCCCATCATCAACCGCATGGAGGCGGCGGCTCAGTGGTCCCGGCAATTGATGTCCATGCGCTGGGTTGGACACGAGATTTCTAATGAAGCACAGGCATTCTATCTGATTAATCGGGCGCACAACTGGAAGGAATTTCTCGATGGGTTGCGTTTTTTTGCCGTGCCAGCCCAAAATTTCGTCTATGCCGATGTCGATGGCAATATTGGATTTCATACGGGTGGACGCGTCCCAATTCGTAAGACGAAAACTGCAACGTTGACATTCCCTGGATGGACCGATGAATATGATTGGAAGGGATTTGTGCCATTTGAGCAAATGCCTCAAGTGCTGAATCCTCCGGAGGGCTTCGTTGCCACGGCCAACAATAGAATCGTTTCCGAATCGTATCCATACTATCTCTCGAACCTGTGGGAGCCCGAATGGCGGATTGAGAGAATAACGGAGGTGCTTCGCAGCAAGCCAATATTGTCGGTGGAAGATATGCAGCGTCTTCAACAAGACGTCGTTTCTCCGCAGGCTCGCGAAGTGATGCCGATTATTCTGAAAGCCTTCGAGGGACAACCACCGCCGAGTGCCGACGTGCAGACCGCTCTCACATATTTCAGAAACTGGAACTACGAAATGAAGCCCAGTGATGTCGCAACATCGCTGTTCCAGGCGTTTCTCGTGCGGATGATTCACAATACATTCGAAGATGAAATGGATCCATCTCTCCTGGGTATCTACGATACGCTGGCGAGCGTTCCCTTGAATGCAATCACCAAATTGATGAAGAGGGGATCATCCCTGTGGTTTGACAATGTGAAGACTCCGCAGATCGAGACAATGAACGACATCATCCGTCAGAGTCTTGAAGACGCGCTTCATGATCTTAAAGCAAAATATGGGGGAGAAATCAAGGAATGGAGATGGGGTTCGATCCACCAAGTCCAGTTCCCCCATGTGTTCAGTGCAAACGACATCCTCCGGCCGATTTTCACGGTCGGACCGTTTCCGGTGGGCGGATCACATTCGACGGTCAACGAAGGGGAATTTCGAATCTTGGATCCGTACCTCAATATCGTCGGACCATCGACGAGACAAATCTTTGATTTGGCGGACATCAGCAATACCCGCTCCATCACACCTCCAGGTCAGTCCGGCCAGGTGTTTCAACGGCATTATGATGATCAGGTTCACATGTGGTTGAATGGACTGTACCGCAAGCAAACAATGGACAGGGCTTTGATAGAGAAAGCCGGATACGATCTGCTGATCCTGAGACCAGCCAAATGACGTTTTCCGAAAATCTGATTTCAACACTGAAGAATGCAGAATCAATCTGTGTTCTTACGGGCGCGGGAATTTCTGCAGAGAGTGGTGTGCCGACGTTCAGGGGCGAGGAGGGGCTTTGGAAAAAGTTCAAACCTGAGGAGCTCGCGAACTTTGATGCGTTCATTTGCAATCCGGATCTTGTTTGGGAGTGGTACGCTTATCGGCGAAGGCTCATCCACGAGGTCAAGCCAAATCCGGCTCACTATGCGCTCGTCGCCCTCGAACACTTCGCGAACAATTTTACTCTCGTCACTCAGAATGTCGATAACCTTCACAGGAGAGCCGGGAGCAAGAATGTGCTCGAACTGCATGGGAATATCGAGCGTAGTTATTGCATTCAGTGTCGTGCCCTCGCTCCGGACGCTGTGCCCGAAGGACCAACCGGAGTCCAACGATGCACAAAGTGCGGAGGCTTGGTCCGTCCTGACGTCGTCTGGTTTGGTGAAATGCTTCCGCTCGAAGTCTTCTCCAAAGCGGAATCGGCAGCGAGGCAGTGCGATATCTTCTTCAGCATTGGGACGTCGGCAGTCGTCTATCCGGCCGCATCGCTTCCGTACACGGCTCTTGACCATGGCGCATTCGTTGTTGAGATGAACCTCGAATCCACGGATCTCTCCTCCCGGGCCCATGAGGTATTGACTGGAAAGGTCGGAGAAATCCTCCCGGATCTTCTACTGCAAGCGGGTATACAACTACAAGGTGAACAATGATATCGGCATCGGGTTTCGGCAAAACGAAAATCATTTGCACAATCGGTCCGGCTACACAGAGTGTGGAGATGATGGTCCGGCTGATTGAAGCTGGGATGGACGTTGCGCGGCTCAATTTTTCACACGGAGTGAGAGAGCAGTATCAGAAGGTGATTGACAACCTCAAGCAAGCGAGTGCGATCACGGGCGAACATATAACCATTCTACAGGATCTCGGCGGACCTAAGATTCGCACTGGTCTACTTGAGCAGAAAAGCGTCGCGCTGGCAACCGGCGACGTTTTCACGTTTACGACGCGTGAGATAAGCGGTAATGCTGAGATTGTCTCAACAACCTATCAACAGCTTCCACAGGACATCAAGATTGGAGACACTATCCTTGTGGATGATGGCAGGATGACGTTTAGAGTTGAGTCGACAACAGAGACTGATGTCGTCTGCCGGATTATCAATGGCGGGACCCTGTCTGAGAAGAAAGGAATAAATCTTCCAGGCGTCAAGGTGAGTCTGCCCTCGTTTACGGAGAAGGATGCAGAGGATTTGAAGTTCGGCCTGGCGAATGACATCGACTATGTCGCCCTCTCTTTTGTTCGTTCCGAGAGGGACATACGGAATCTGAAGGAATTCCTGGTGAAGGAGGCCCCAAAGGGCAAACGGATCCCCATCGTGGCAAAGATCGAAAGAGGAGAAGCAGTTGAGGACATCAACTCAATCGTCGCGGCATCGGATGTGATCATGGTGGCTCGCGGCGATCTCGGCGTAGAGCTTCCCACAGAAGATGTCCCCATCATCCAGAAGATGGTGGTGCGTCTCTGCAATGAGGAAGGGGTTCCCGTGATTGTTGCCACTCAGATGCTCGAATCGATGATCGAGAGCCCTCGTCCGACACGGGCTGAGGCAAACGATGTTGCGAATGCCGTTCTTGACGGAGCCGATGCCGTGATGTTGAGCGGGGAAACGTCGGTTGGAAAATTCCCCGTTGAGGCTGTACAGACGATGGATCGCATCATCAAAAAGGCGGAAACCCGGTACCGTGACCATTTTGATATCACACGACCACGTGCACATCACGAGTTCACAATTCCCGATGCGATCAGCAGAGCGGCGTGCGTCATGGCGAACGAGGTTGGCGCCAAAGCAATCGTTGTGATCACTCATTCCGGTTTCAGTGCCATCAACACGGCCAAGTACCGTCCGAAGGCTCTCATCCTGGCGATTACGGGCCGCGACAAAATCTTACGGCGTCTGAACCTCGTTTGGGGAGTCCGCGGAATTATCGTTCCGGATTTTGTCGCTGATACGGATACTGCATTTCAGCGAATCAATGAGGAGTTGAGGAAGCTGAAGTACGTTCAGTCGGGGGACTACCTCATCTATACCGTCGGATTGCCCCTTCTCTCCCGAGGGACGACAAATTCCATCAAGATTGAGAAGGTGGTTTAGCGGAAAGACCTCAGTGTGTCGTGCGGCGTACGAACTCTTGCGCCGCACAATCAACAAGGCTACAAATAGATATGAAACAAGACCTGCAGATCTGTTGTGTTGCGGTTCAGTATCGAATCTTTCGTATAGCGGTACATCGGTCGTACCTCCACTCCGCCCATCGGCATAAACTCGAACCCGCCTGAATATCTCTGCGCAGTCCCGCTTTTCACGTCTGTATTCGGATCGAAAAAATCGTACATGAACTTCAAGTCAAAACCTTGAACGAGAACATAGTCGGCCTCGACCATGACCGCGAATTGCTTGAGATCGGAGTTCAGAGAATTTCGCTGGTTGAGATCCGAACTCAAGCTCATTGTCGCAGAATTCCCCTGAATCTGTTCGGCGGTACCCATGACTGTCAATCGCTCGCTGATCGTGACAGCTCCATAGCCTTCCAGGAGGTTCAGATTTTGGCCTCCCGAGGCATCGTTGTACGATGAAATTCCAGCCATCAGGTTTACAGGACCGAGGGCGCCATGTCCCTCGATCTTGCCAAACACTGCTTTTGGCAACGCCCCGTCAAGATCGCCCCTCATGCCATTCGTGACAGCTCCCATGATGGTGATTGGTCCGGGATTGAGGGCGAGTTCCACACCAGATTGTTGCCCGCCGTAGTTCCGGAACGGCGTCGCCTGACGGATAAAGGAAGTGTGATCATCGTATCGAAGACCATGCGACGGAGCGAATCGTCCCAGTTTCAGATATCCATTGAGAGGCAGCACTTTGGCAATGGCGAACATTTCAAGTCGGTTATAAGATCCAAACGCCGGATTGACATAGAGACTGATCTTCTTCGAGACAGCGAGATTGAAATACACATCCATCTGCATCGGGAAAAAAGAGCTGGAGGAAACATCTGGACTTGTTTTCGACTCGTAGAAACCTAAGAAACGGAAATCCGCGCCGTAGGAGATGAAATTGTTGAGTTTGGTGGAGAAGTCTTCGAGCGCATATTCATCCTGCCATGCTTTGACAGAAATATCGTCTCGTCCGAAGTTGGCACCGAATGTACTTCTCATCCCTCCACCAGAAGGATTGATGTGACAGCTCTGGCAGGGGAGATTGGTCCGGCTCGCAAACCGCGGGAGAGAGAAAGATGCAGAGATGAGAATGAAGCTGACTGCGACGGCGAGAAGAACGCGAAGACTCATGAGGGCCTCACTGAAACGTTGAATGAACTCTTTCAACTACGACAAACTAGAGAAATGGTGCCCCAATATCAACTTAGCCAACAGCGAGCCGCGATCTGTGGCGGCCCTCTTTTGCCTTGACTCTCCAACATTCTCACTCTACATTGGGTTCCGTTCGCATACTGAAATATATGTATGTCCGGTCAATCACTAACTCCGGAATGCACGTGAACTTCCTTACACATCTTGAATGCAGTGTCTGTGGAGACCGCCATTCTCCTCATGAAATTCAGACTTTCTGCCGATCGTGCGGAAAAGCACTCGTAGCACGCTACGATCTCAAGGCCGCGCGAACTGCGTTTCCCCCATCGATTCTTGCTGGTAGGCTCCCATCACTCTGGAGATATTCTGAGCTTCTTCCCATCGAGCGCGAGGAGAACATTGTTTCTCTGGGTGAACGAGTGACCCCCATTACTCCTTTGCCCAAGTTGGGCGAGCTCTTGGGATTACCGCGGCTCTTGATGAAAGATGAAGGTCAGCTTCCCACCGGATCTTTCAAAGCCCGCGGCCTCGCCATGGCTGTTTCGAAGGCAAAAGAGCTTGGAGTGCGGGCGGCCTGTATTCCTTCAGCCGGGAACGCCGCTGGTGCGCTGGCTGCTTACGCCGCACGGGCTGGCATAGAAGCATTCATTTTTCTGCCGGAGGATACGCCGGACATCAACATCAAAGAGTGCATTGCCTGCGGAGCCCATGTCGAGCTCGTACGAGGAAACATCAGCGACGCTGCAAAACTGATGAACGAACGCAAGAAAACAAATCCCGGATGGTTCGATGTCTCTACGCTCAAGGAACCCTATCGCCTTGAAGGGAAGAAGACGATGGGGTACGAACTGGCAGAGCAGATGAACTGGCAGTTGCCTGACGTTGTGGTGTACCCGACGGGCGGTGGCACAGGCCTCATCGGCATGTGGAAAGCCTTTGACGAGATGGAACAGATCGGGTGGATCGGCAGCAAGCGACCCAAAATGGTCTCCGTGCAATCGGCGGGCTGCGCTCCTATCGTTCGGGCATATAACGAGAAGAAGATGGATTCGCAGTTCTGGGAGAACGCTGAAACGATTGCATCGGGTCTCCGCGTTCCAAAAGCATTCGCCGATCATCTTATCCTCGACGCTGTTTACAAGAGCGGAGGAAGTGCGGTGGCAGTGAGCGATGACGAGACCATAGCGACCGTTTACGAGATTGCGAAGGCAGAAGGTTTGTTTATCTGCCCCGAAGGTGCAGCGGCTTTTGCCGCACTCCGCCATCTCTTGAGTAACGGCAATATTGGAGAAACGGACACTGTACTTGTCTTCAACACGGCAACAGGGATCAAATATCCTGAAATCATTAAGAGAACGAAGTGAGGGGGAGGGGAATCGGGTCATCGGGAGATCGGGTCATTGACGGATGGAATCATTGTATCAATTACTGTTGAGAGGTGCTGAATGAGAGCTACAGTTCTCGTCATCGCTTGCTGTCTGGCAATCGCAGGAGTAGCGGTTGGTCAGCAGCCACCGCAGACAAATCCGTACGTCGAGAAGATCGTAAAAGAAATCTCGGCGAAGAACATTCAGGCGAGCGTCGAAAAGCTTGTGAGCTTCGGGACTCGCCACACACTTTCCGATACTTTGAGTGAGACACGTGGTATCGGTGCAACCAGGCGGTGGATTAAATCGGAGTTCGAACGGTACGGGAAAGGGAGCAGCGGACGTCTGGTTGTCGAATTCCAGGAGTCGACGGTTCTCCCTTCGCAAAGAGTTCCAACTCCCACCAGGATAGTAAACGTGCTTGCGACCTTGAAGCCTGCGCAAGACGGTCTCTCAGCAGGTCGCACGATTATCGTAAGTGGACATTATGATACCCGCGCCAGCAGTCCAATGGATGTCAAGAGTGACGCCCCGGGAGCCGACGACGATGGCAGCGGCGTAGCTCTCGTACTCGAGCTTGCCCGCGTCATGAGCAAGTATGAATTTGACGTGACAATCATCTTCGGGGCATTTGCCGTGGAGGAGCAGGGGCTCTTTGGTGCAACGGCACTTGCAGATTGGGCAAAGCGGCAATCTGTGAATGTCGAGGCGGTCTTCAACAATGATATGGTTGGCAGTACTGTTGACGGCAGCGGGACGAAGGAGAATGGTTTTGTTCGGCTGTTTTCTGAAGCATTCACTCCGCTCGATACCGGCGCTGTGTTGCGGCAACGTATTTCCCTTGGTTTGGAAAACGACGGCGGTTCACGGACGCTTGCGCGCTATATCAAGGAAATCGGGGAACGATACAATCCGGAATTTGGCGTGCAGCTTATCTATCGTCTTGACCGATTCCTTCGAGGAGGGGATCACCGTCCATTCCACGAACGCGGATTCCGGGCTGTTCGGTTCTGCGAGGTAAAAGAGAACTATGACCGCCAGCATCAAGACGTCCGGACTGAAAATGGTAAGGAGTACGGAGATCTGCCAAAGTTCGTTGATTATGAATACTGTGCGCAAGTCGCAAGAGTGAATGCCGCGGGAATCGCCACCCTCGGGCGTGGCCCGCAACCACCTACAAAGGTTGAGGTTCTCACAGCCCGATTGGAGAATGATTCAGAACTTCGGTGGCAGAAGAACCCGGAAGGGGATCTGGCGGGATATCTTGTTCGGTACAGACAGACAAGCTCGCCAGTGTGGGAGCATTCTGTGTTTACGGCGGATACAACCATTGCCCTCAAGGTTTCCAAGGATGATTTCCTCTTTGGCGTGCAAGCAGTGGACAAGGAAGGGAATGCAAGCCTTGTCACACTGCCCAGGCCATCAGGACGTCAGTAGAGATTTGATGCAACGATCAGCGTCAGCTCGCAATAACCGAGGAAAGTAGCGCATCCTCATCTCTTCGTGCTCGAAAGCAGCGGGAAGCTTCTGCATTCGCAAGGCTCAGGAGATCTCGAGAGTGGCGATCATCATGATCACGACAGAGTGTTCGATTTTCTGAAGAAGTGGGCGCCGAAGCAAGGATCGTAGAAAATCGTTGGTTCAAAGGCTGGAGAAACGGGGATTTCGGCCGTACTGATATTTCAATAGTTCATCCGTGGTCTTGAGACCTTCTTTTCTCTGCAGGTAGGAAAGGAACTTTACCAGTACCAGTGCGGTTGCGTATGCATCCCCGGACGCGCGGTGGCGTTCGGGGATTTTTATTTCAAGATGTTCTGCAACAGGACCTAGGGATTTGCTGGGCAACTTGGGGAGGATGCGGCTCGAGAGTTTTACTGTGCAGAGTGTGGGATTGCGAAGCTCGATACCGCGTTCGCGCCGCGCCGTTTGTGTTACAAAGCCCCAGTCGAACGCTGCGTTGTGTGCCACAAAAATTGAATCTCCCAGAAACTCTGCAATAAACGGTACAACCTCTCGAGCGGTTGGTGCATTCTGGACCATGACGTTGTCGATTCCCGTCATTGACGTGATGAACGCCGGAATGGTGAGCAACGGATTCACGAGCGTGGAAAACTCATCAACGAGAGTGCCGCCCTGGACTTTCATCATGGCGATCTCGGTGATTCGATCGTCGATCGCACTCATGCCGGTGGTCTCTACATCGACGACAACAAAGGGCGCTCTCTCGAGCAGTTGGTTTCTCTTGACGGTCATGAAGAGATCAGTGTTCTCGTTTTCCCTGGAGAAATTGCTCCGCCGTCAGCACGTCTTCTTCGCTTCCGAGGAAGAGCGGAGTTCGTTCGTGGAGTGACTGCGGTTGAATGTCGAGGATCCTTTTGAGCCCGTCGGACGCGCGTCCACCTGCCTGCTCAATCAACATCGCCATCGGATTTCCCTCGTACATGAGACGGAGTTTACCCTCTGGATGTTTGATGTCGGCCGGATACATGAAGATGCCGCCGTAGAGCAATGTCCGCTGAATGTCCCCCACCAATGAGCCGACGTAACGGGCGGAATAGGGTCGTTCCGTCGATTTGTCTTCTTCACAAAGAAATTGGATATACTTTTTCATTCCCTCAGACCACCGGTGGTAGTTCCCTTCATTCACACTGTAGATCTTACCCTTTCTCGGTATCCGAATGTCCTCGTGTGAAAGCAGAAACTCGCCGATGCTCGGATCGAGCGTGAACCCGTGAACACCGTCACCGGTCGTATAGACGATCATTGTTGACGATCCGTACATCGCATATCCGGCCGCGACCTGCTTGTAGCCAGGTTGCAGGCAGTCATCGATCGATCCAGGCCCTGACGCAGTGATCCTGCGGTAGAGGGAAAAAATGGTGCCGATCGTAATGTTCGCGTCAATGTTCGAAGAGCCATCGAGAGGGTCGTAGATCAGGACATATTTGCCAGTAGGATAATGGTCGGGGATGCTGAGCACATCTTCGTTCTCCTCGGATGCCATCACACACAGATGGCCTCCATGATCCATCGCTTTGTAGATCGTCTCATTCGCGAAGATGTCGAGCTTTTTCACTTCATCGCCATGAATGTTTTCACGACCAAGTGTGCCGAGGATATCAACGAGTCCCGCTTTACTGACCTCACGCCAGATGACTTTGAATGCCAGCGTCAGATCGCGCAGAAGTCCGGAAAAGCTGCCACTTGCTCCGGGGTGCGCACGTTCCCCTTCGATAATGTGGCGTTCGATGGTAACGATCTTGTCTTGTGACATTGAATGTCCGGCGCGTAATGAGGAATGGTTGTCAAACGAATTCAAGCATCTAGGGTACCTGCGAACCCATCGTCTCGGCGGAGCTTACGCCTTGATTTCCTGGTCTTTGTATTGAAGCCTGTAGAGTTTCCTGTAAATGCCGTCGCGGCTGAGGAGTTCCTGGTGAGTGCCCATCTCGCGGATTTCCCCTTTGTGCAGGACGATGATCTTGTCCGCGTTTTGAATGGTCGAAAGGCGATGGGCAATGACAATAGAGGTTCGGCCTTTCAATAGTTTCTTGATGGCCTCCTGGATGAGGATCTCGGTTTCTGTATCGACGCTCGATGTTGCTTCGTCCAGCACGAGGATACGTGGATTGAACGCCAGGGCGCGCGCAAACGAGAGGAGCTGTTTCTGTCCAACCGAAAGCGTAGCCCCGCGCTCCTTTACTTCTGCGTCATACTGTTTCGGGAGTTGCTCAATAAAGCGCTGCGCACCGACGACCCGCGCTGCTGCTTTGACGCGATCGAGGGAGATCGATTCATCTCCAAGGTTGATATTTCCTTTGATGTCGCCTGAAAACAGGAAGACGTCCTGCAGAACGACAGCAATATGCTTCCGCAGATCCGTCGGACGCACTTCGCTGATGTTCACCCCATCGATAAGAATATCACCCTGCTGGTTTTCGTAGAATCGGCTCAGAAGGCTGATAATCGATGTCTTGCCTGCGCCCGTATGACCGACAAGTGCGATGGTTTCGCCGGGGTTGGCGTGGAAGGAGATGTTCTTCAGGACCCACTCCGGTGAATGTGCACCATTCGAAGGCGGATTGTAGGCAAACCAGACATTCCGGAATTCTATCTCGCCGTGAACCTGATCGAGTGGTTTCGGAGAAGCAGGGACACTGAGCGATGAAGAATCATCCAGGAGATGAAAGATGCGCTCAGAGGAAGCCATCGCGGTCTGGAGAATATTGTATTTTTCTGAGAGGTCGCGAATGGGTCGCCAGAACATTTCATTGAACTGGACGAACGCCATGATGGTGCCGAGCGTCACTGCTCCGCCAAGAACATTGCCTCCGGCGTACCAGATAATCAGACCGATGGAGAGAGCGCCGATGAAATCGACCCCGGGATAGAAGACGGCATAGTAGAAAATAGATTTGATGTTTGCATCCCTGTGGGCGGCGTTGATATTCGAAAACTTGTCAAACGACTTTTTCTCCCGGTTGAATATCTGATCGACAATCATGCCGGTGATATGTTCCTGCATGAACGAGTTGATGCGTGCGATCTGTAACCGGACTTCACGGTACGCTTCCCGGGCCTTCTTTCGAAACAGGAATGTGCTATAAAACAGCAGCGGCAAAACGCTCAACGAAACCAGGGAAAGCTCCCAACTCATGGAAAACATGAAGTAGAAGATGCCGATGATGGTGAAAACGTCACTAAAGACCATCACGATGCCGGAAGAGAACATCTCGTTGAGCACCTCAACGTCGTTTGTTACCCGCGTGATAAGTCGGCCGATAGGGTTCTTGTCATAGAATTTCGGCGCGAGGTTTTGCAGGTGCCGGAAAATCTCCATCCGAAGGTCGTAAATTGTCCTCTGACCAATCCATTGCGTCAGATAGGCGTTCGCGTACTGGACGAAGCCCCTGATGATGAGCACGGCCAGGAAGAGCATCACCGTCATCAACAATCCATGCTTGTCTTTTTGCGCGATGTTGATGTCGACCGCCACTTTGGTGAAGTACGGGCGGATTGCTTCCATGGCGCTGGTCAGCACGCTCAAGACGATGCCGAGTACAACATGCCAGCGGTAAGGGCGCAAATACTTCAGCAGCCGCCTCATCAGCCGGGCATCATATGCTTTGCCAAGGACTTCTTCTTCGTGCATGGGTCAATGGAAAATGCAAAATGAAAAAAGGGTGACAGAGAAAGCAAAGTGCAAAACTCAAACTGAAAAATGGTAAACTTACGTCTTTCTCTTACCACGGGCACTGCTTACAATTGCCCCTAAAATTCGTGCAAGCTCGTCTGCTTCCTTGAGAGCACCTGCCAAATTGGTCGGAGGCAAAATATTTGAAGCATCCAAGAGCCGGAGCCAGTACAGGGTCTCTCGAGCTTCGCGCAATGAAATATTCATTCTGTAGACGAAATCGCTTTTGCTGTGCGCGGCTGTTGCCTCTTCGACGTTCGCTCCAATCGAAGTCCCGGATCGGATAAGTTGCTTGCCGATGGTTGTCGCTGAGATTGTATTTGGTAACTTCTCCACCAATGCAATGATTTGCAGCGCAAACCGAAATGTTCTGGCTTTAATATCTTCCGGCTGAGATTCCATCATTTTTTAATTTGTCATTTTGAATTTTGCATTGTCACAGTTCTTCCAGCTCCCGCTCCAACAACTGTTTTTCATTGAGGTCGGCGTAAATGCCGCCTTTGGCAACAAGCTCTTCGTGTGTTCCTCGCTCAACGATCCGGCCTTTGTCAAGGACGACAATCAGGTCAGCCTCTTTGACAGTCGATATCCGATGGCTAATGATAATGCTCGTCCGCCCTTTCATGAACGCGCGAAGCCGGCGCAGGATTTCCTCTTCGGTGAAGGTGTCAACGGCAGAAAGGCAGTCATCGAGAATGAGGATCTTGGGCTGTCGGATGAGCGCTCGGGCGATGCTGGTGCGTTGTTTTTGTCCGCCGGAGAGCGTGATTCCGCGCTCGCCAATCATTGTATCGAACTGGCTCGGAAACTCCAGAATGTCCTTCGAGATCTGCGAAATCTCCGCGGCTTCTTTCACATGCTCCGGAGTTCCGTCATCGGTTCCGTACTGAATGTTTTCCGTCAGTGTGTCAGAAAACAGGAAGGTTTCCTGCGGGACGTATCCAATGTTCGTACGCAGGACTTCCAGCGGAATTGTTCGGATGTCAGTGCCATCGATCAGCAGTTGGCCTTCTGTGATATCGTAGAGGCGGGGGATGAGGTTCACGAGAGTGGTTTTTCCTGAGCCTGTATAGCCTACGACTGCGACCGTCATGCCCTTGTCGACCGACAAGTTGATGTCTTCGAGAGTAGGCTTCGTCCCACTCTTGTGGGTAAATGTCATGCCTCGGAATTCAATAGCTCCTTCAATCTCCTTGATCCGCGTGTTTGTCGTCTCCGTATCCTTGATTTCGGGATCTGTGTCGAAGATCTTCGACAGGCGTTCCATCGATGCCGCCCCCTGTTGCAGGAGGTTGATGACCCAACCAAACGCGATCACTGGCCAGATCAGCATGACAAGGTAAGCAAGGAACGCTGAGAGTTCGCCGATCGTCAGTCGACCGGCCATGACCCGTAATCCGCCCGAATACAGCGTGATGATGATGGAACAACCAATGATCGTGAACATCAGGGGCCACATCAGAGACTGAATGCGAGCGAGGACGAGGTTCTTTTTGAGATAGTCCCAGCTTATTTTGCTGAACTGCTCAGTCTCGAATTCCTCACGGACATAGGACTTGATGACCCGGATTCCGGAGAGATTTTCCTGAGCGCGCGTGGTGAGAAGCGAAAACTGCGCCTGGCGCTCGAGGGATTTCTTGTGAACGGTCTTTCCGAGCGAGTACACTGCAATGGATGCAAACGGAAGAGGAATGAGAGCCAGGAGCGTCAGCTGCCAGTCGCGCACCAGCATCAAGACGAGGACCATGGAAAACGTCAGCAGAGTGTCGGTCGGGTACATGATGCCGGGGCCGAGCACGTTCCTCACCGAACCGATATCATTCGTAGCATGTGCCATGAGATCGCCGGTGGGGGTATTCTGAAAGTACGAATACGAGAGGCGCTGCAGATGGGCCAGCAAATCATTGCGCAGGTCGAACTCGATGTGACGCGAAACCACAATGATCGTCTGTCGTGTCAGAAATGTAAACACTCCGGCCACGACGGAGAACCCGACGATGATCAATGCCCATTGGAAGAGAGTGCCCGCGACATATGCATGAGTATCGATCCCAGCTTTCAGGGCGTCGATGGCACGGCCGAGAAACATCGGCTGCACAACAGTGAACAGATTGCTCATGATCACTGTCAGTACACCCCAGATGAGCGTGCGTTTGTAGCGGAGAAGGTATGGCTTAAGGCGTAGGAGAGGCTTCATTGATAGTAAAAAATGAAAAATGAAATCTTAAAACGACAAATGAGAAATTAAAATCCAATTACCTCCTTCCTTTCAGAGTGAGTAAACTCGAGGCAAAAATCTTTGAGAGTTCATCAAGTTCCCGCAGGAGGGGATCAACTAGATGATTTTGGGCTCTGTGACTGTCGCGGAGCAGCGCAAGCCAAAGCTTGCTTTCATTGCAGGACTTTAGCGACGTATTGAAGTAGTTCGTGAAATCCTTTTTGCTACTTGCAGACTGGCCTTCAATGTAGTTGCCGATAACACTCGTACCGCTCCTTAAGAGTTGATCACCAAGCCTCCTTGAAACGTTATCAGCTGGGAGAGCATCAATGAATTCTATGAGTCTCAAAGTGAAGGAGTACAGTCGCTTCCTGAATTCAACTTTGAATTTTGATTTGTCATTTTCCTTTTTACTGTTTGATTTTTGATATCATGCAGTTTCTCTTCATCCAATGGTTTCGAATTTCGTATACTGATGCAGCACCTTAGGGATGATGATCCTTCCGTCAGGTGTCTGATAGTGCTCGATGAGAGCAGCGACGACGCGTGGCAATGCGAGGCCTGAACCATTCAAAGTATGAACAAATTCCGGCTTCGATCCGTTCGCCGGACGGAAGCGTAAATTCATTCTCCGTGCCTGAAAAGCCTCGAAATTACTGCAGGATGAGACCTCCAGCCATTTGTTTTGGCCCGGGGCCCAGACTTCGAGGTCGAATTTCTTGGTTTGCGTGAAGCCCATGTCTCCTGTGCACATCAGGAGCGTGCGGTAGGGGAGTCCAAGGAGTTGGAGCAGGTGCTCGGCATCATTCCGGAGAGACTCCAGTTCATCGTACGACGTGGAGGGATGAACAAACTTGACAAGTTCCACTTTGTCGAATTGGTGGAGGCGATTCAAACCGCGGACATCCTTGCCGTACGAGCCTGCTTCGCGACGGAAGCACGGCGTGTACGCTGCATAACGGATCGGAAGATCCTTTTCCGTCAGGAGTTCATCCCGATGGAAATTTGTCACAGGGAGTTCTGCCGTCGGCACCATATAGAGCTGATCGCGTTCAACAACATACATCAAATCCTCTTTGTCGGGGATTTGACCTGTGCCGCGCGCGCTGTCCTCGTTCACAACAATCGGCGGAGCGATTTCCTTGTATCCCCGCTGCAGAGCCTGATCGATGAAGAAATTGATGAGCGCTCGCTCGAGCGTCGCTCCCTTTCCCACATAGAACGGAAAACCTGCACCCGTTACCTTCGAACCGCGCGAGAAGTCGATGATCCCTAATCGATCGGTAATTTCCCAGTGGGGTTTGAGGGGGAAATCCACGGTGGGGGGTTCTCCCCAGGTGAACACCGGCTTGTTGTCTTCTGGTGTCTTGCCGAAAGGAACCGTTGGGTGAGGGACGTTCGGTACCGTGAGCAACAAGCTGTTCAACTTTGTCTCAATGTCGCGCAACTCGCCATCGATTGCCTGGATGCGGCTCTTGACGGACTCCATTTCTGAGATTGCCACGGAGGCATCGCCCCCTGCTTTCTTGAGTTTTCCGATCTGAGCAGAGACGTCGTTGCGTTTAGCCTTGAGGGCTTCGCCCTCCTGGATCAGCTTGCGACGTTGTTCATCAAGCGAGATGATCTCCTGCAAATCGACACTGATTCCTTTGGCTTCGGCCCCTGTTCGGACCAGTTCGAGGTTTTCGCGGATAAATTTGAGATCGAGCATGGAAAAAACACCGGCCCCTTTCTATCGTTCGGTTGAGAGTTCGAATTCAACAAGCAGCGGCACATGATCCGACGCTAATGACTTCACAACATGTGCTGACAAGGGTCGGAGATGAACTGCTGCGTATGTGCTATCTGGTTTTCGGAAGTTGTTTGTAAATATGTAGTCGATTCGTTTCTTCGGTACATCAGAAGGGAAGGTGAAGCCTTCCCAGGTCCCCGCAAGCTCCCAAGCATCAAGATACTCTTCTTTTAGTTGAGTCACCACGCGGCTGGAAGGAATATCGTTGAAATCGCCACAGAGGATTGTCGGTCGGGATGAATAACCCTTCAAGATGCTCTTGAGGTCACTGACTCCCGCGACTCGCAACGAGTCGTCTCCCTGACTGTCGAAATGCGTATTGGCGACGACGATTTCTTCACCGACGATTCCGAGGACCAGAAGAAGAACGCCCCGTTGCTCGGCCTCCGGGAATTTCTTGAACAAAACATTTCGTTCTTCAAAAATAGGAAATCGTGTGAGGAGTGCGTTTCCGTATTCTCCCCCCTGATAATCGATGGTCTTTCCAAACGCATACGTCATGCCGGTCAGGTCAGCGAGCTTCGTTATGATATCGATCTTTTTCGATCGCTCGACACCCCTGTCAACTTCCTGGATCGTGACAATATCCGCTTTTTCTTCATTGATAAGTTGAGCGATGCGGTCGACGTCGATTTTCTTGTCAACGCCTTCAGCGTGATGGATATTCCATGTCATCACACGGATGGTTTGTCGCGTCGCGCCACCGCGAATGAACGCGCATCCTGAGATTGCAGCCAAAGAGAAGAGCAATGGGAAGATGAGCGCCAGGATCCAGCGTCTTCGAAACGAAGTGGAGATTGCAGCGGGGTTCACCTAGTTGCTCCCGGCGGTCTGCATCTCGCGCTTGAGGACCGTGAGGCCCTGAATGATATCCATGGGGTTCAAGCCGAGTTCCGTCTGTGCCTTGAGTGTCACAAAGCCGGAGAGGAGAGGTCGAGGGGCCTCCTGTTTGAGGTCGGCAGTCTTGACACGCTTGATCAATCCGGCGTCCAGTCCAAAAACATCTGCAACCCGGAGAGCAAAATCATATCGACTCGCACGGTCCTTCCCGCACACATGATAGATCCCGTCGCGATTCAACTCGAATCCCTTCACCGCTGCGAACGCCAGATCAGTGACATGGGTCGGATTACTGATCTGATCGTCGACGCACCGGATATGGTTGCCAGCCTTCAGGCTTCTGACAACCCAGAGAGGAAAGCTCTCTTTGATGCCTATCCCAGCTCCGTAGAGGACTATTGTTCGCAAAATCGTGTGTGGAATTCCACCAATCCGTATGGCGTTTTCGCTGGCCAGCTTTGACTTGCCATAGTAACTGATGGGGTTTGGCTTGTCGTCTTCGCTGTATGGCCCATGGCTTCCATCAAAGACATAATCTGTGGAAATATGGACGAGCCGGGCGCCAACCTTTCGAGCGGCTTCTACGAGGTTCTCGACACCGACCACGTTGACTTTCCAGGCCTCTTCGCGATGGGCCTCGCACCAGTCGACGTTCGTGGCGGCCGCGGCGTTGAGGATCGCTGTTGGATGAAAGCTCGAGATCAGACTCTTGACATCGCCTTTCTTGGTGATGTCAAGTTGGGTGTAGTCGAAGAGGCGGTCATCGAAAACAAATGAGCGCTCCTGCGAGGTGTTCAGTACTTCATAATCGGTTTGCGAGCTGAGCATCAACGCAAGCCGCTGGCCGAGCAAACCGTTGGATCCGCAAATCAGAATCCGTTTCATCGCAAACTCTCTTCTAACGCAGTCGCTGCATCCGTTTTCTCGTCACGATACTTCACAATGACTGGTGTGTAGACTGCAATACCATGCTGCATGGCAAATGCCCCGTCGACGTGCCGACTACCCTGTACGACGACCGCCCCCTCAGGAATGACCAGAGGTCTCTCTGTAGTCTTTCGATAGATCGCCCCTTTCACGAGGTCGTAGACGGGTGTCGAGCCCGTCAGGATAACGCCCGAACCTATGACCGCTCGGCGTTTCACGATTGTCCCTTCATAAATGCCGCAGTTCCCACCAATCATCACGTCGTCCTCAATAATGACCGGCATGGCTCCGATAGGCTCGAGCACGCCTCCAATCTGTGTGGCAGCGCTCACATGCACTCGCTTTCCTACCTGCGCACACGACCCTACCAGGGCATGCGAATCTACCATCGTTCCTTCAGCAATGTACGCGCCGACATTGATATAAGCAGGAGGCATAATCACGACATTGGGTGCGACGTATGAGCCATCACGGACCGACGTGCCTCCGGGAACGATTCTGACGCCGTCCTCTTGTGAAATGTTTTTCAGCGGAAATGTCGACTTGTCGAAAAACCGGAACTGCGGGTTTGGCGAATACTCCTGGATTTTTCCCAGCCGGAAGCCGAGAAGAATACCTTTCTTCACCCACGTGTTGACGATCCATCCCTCGATGCTCCCCTTGTCCGCAGAGGGAGTTGCTGCCCGTACTTCTCCGTCATTGAGAAAGAACTTCAAATCATGGAATGCACGAAGTGCTGCATCGCGGTCAAGGCTGGCAACATCCTGACTGAAGTAAGATTCGATTTGTTCTTTCAGAGCCATTCGTGCTTGTGTCCTGTCTTCTTAAAGGAGTCCGAGATCCTTCAGGGCTGACTTCAATTTCTCACGGTTCTTTTCTCCCATTGGAACGAGGGGGAGCCTGTAGTTTTCATCTATCATGCCCATCATTGCCAGTGCTGCTTTGACAGGAATGGGGTTGGCTTCGATGAAGTTGACGTTCATCAAAGGAAGCAATTTGTTGTGGAGCAGGCGTGCCTTTACCCATTGACCCTTGAGGCAATGACGGACGAGATCAGAAAAATCATTCGGGACCTCATTCGCGACGACGGAGATACATCCATCGCCTCCAAGAACCATGAGCGGAAGTGTAATTGCATCGTCTCCTGAGAGAAGGGAGAACCCCTCTGGTTTGTTCCGTGCGATTTCCATGATTTGCGCGATGTTTCCCGAAGCTTCCTTGACCGCCATAATATTCGGAATCTCGGCGGCCATCCTAAGAGTAGTCCCCGCCTCTATGTTCCCTCCCGTTCGGCCAGGCACGTTGTAGACGATGATTGGGATGTCGACAGCTTCGGCGATGGCGCGATAATGCTGGAAATATCCCTCCTGCGTCGGCTTGTTATAGTACGGCCCGACAACGAGTGCTGCGTCCGCTCCCGCTTTCTTTGCCCTCTCTGATTGCTCGATGGCTTCTGCTGTGCTATTGCTTCCAGTGCCAGCGAAAATCTTCGCTCGTCCGTTTGCCTGTTCGATGACGATATCGAAAACACGATAGTGCTCCTTGTACGTGAGCGTCGGGCTCTCTCCCGTCGTCCCTACCGGGATGAGCGCTTCAACGCCACCTCTGATCTGAAAGTCCACGAGGCGGCGAAGGGCCTTTTCATCCAAAGATCCGTCTTTTTTGAATGGAGTGACAAGCGCCGTGCCGGTTCCCTGAAACTGTTTTCGTTTTCCCATACCCACTTCCTATCGTTTCTGATTGAAGACGTCTTCGAGAACCTCGTCGAACGTATACATCCCCTGCTTGTCTTTGATCCACTCGGCGGCGATGACGGCTCCGAGCGCAAACCCGGTTCGGTTCTTCGCCGTATGCACGATTTCAATGCTGTCAGCGGCAGAATCGAATCTCACGCTGTGCGTTCCAACAACCGATCCGATTCGCCCTGAAGAGACCTGAAGCTGCTCCGGTCGGATTTTGCCATCCGGTGAACCAGCCAGAATCTCTCTCTTCCGCTTGATGGTGGAGAGAAGAACGTTGGCAATTGAAACGGCCGTTCCGCTGGGCGAATCAACCTTGTCTTTATGATGAATTTCATGGACTGACACATCATAGTCAGCGAACCGGTCAAACAATAATCCGGCCTCTTTGAGGATACGGTAGAAGACATTCACCCCGAGGGAGAAGTTCGATGCATGCACCAATCCGATGCCGGATGACCGAACCAACGATTGAATTCTCTCGCGGTCGCTTTGCCATCCCGTGGTGCCAACGACGATGGATTTATGAAGCTTTGCTAACTCTTCCACATGATTGAGCACCGTAGGTGGTAGAGCGAAATGTATAGCGACGTCTGCTGTTCGCACGCCTTCGACGGAAAGCGAAGGTGCATCGATATCCACGCGTGCGGTGATCTCTATTCCGCGGTCGATCGCCACGCGTTCGACCTCTTTCCCCATCTTACCGTAGCCGATGAGTGCCAGCCGAAGTGTCGCGTTTGATTGCGTCATGCATCCACCTCTTCAAAGAGATCATGTTCGGGCACAGGCTCAAAAAACTCCTTGTGCAATTGCTGAACTGATTGGACCATGGCGTCTTCGTCGATGACTAGGCTCATGTTGATTTCCGATGCCCCCTGAGAGATCATCGTCACCGGGATGTCATTCAATGCATGAAATACACGATCGGCAACACCTGCAGTAGAGCGCATTTGTTCTCCGACGACACAGATGATGGCCTTGTTCTCATACACATTCACTTCAGCGAATCCTCGAAGGTCCGCCACGATCTGCTCGAGGCGACTTGTATTGTCGATCGTCAGCGAGACAGCGACTTCAGATGTGCTGACGAGATCAACTGCGGTTTGATGCCTCTGAAATACCGAGAAGATCGATGAGAGAAAACCATAGGCCATGAGCATCCGGGATGACTGGATGTTGATGACCGTAATTCCTTTTTTCGAGGCGATCGATTTTACGGCGACTTTTGATTGCGGAGGATTGGCCACGATCCGCGTTCCGCTCGATTGGGGCCGCTTCGAGTTCAGGACGATCACGGGAATGTTCTTTTCCACCGCGGGGAGGATCGTGCTGGGATGCAGAACCTTCGCGCCAAAATAGGCGAGTTCTGAAGCTTCGCGGAATGAAATCACCTTGAGTTTCTTGGCTGCGGGTGCGATTCTTGGATCTGCTGTCAGGACGCCGTCGACGTCGGTCCAAATCTGGATTTCCTCGACATTCAGCGCCGCACCGATGATAGCTGCAGAATAGTCCGACCCGCCTCGGCCGAGTGTCGTCGTAACGCCCTTGACGGTCGATCCGATGAATCCTTGGGTCACAACGATCTTCTCCGTTTGCACAAACGGAAGGATCCGGAGAGCGGCTTCCTGCGTTATCCGATCGAAGAGTGGGGTTGCCGATCCGTACTGCTCATCTGTGATCATGAATGTGCGGGCGTCAACGAGCTCGACGGAGTGTCCCTGTTCCGCCATTGCCCTGGCAAGGATCATTGTCGAGAGTTGTTCGCCGACAGACGCGACGGCATCAAGAGACCGATTAGTCAACTCGCCGAGTATGGCAATTCCCTGGCAAAGGGTCTTCAGCTCATCAAAGCGCTTTCGAAGTGCGAGGATCAGTTGCTGAACGTCTGAGCGCTTGTGAATGAGGTTTTCGAGCAACAGAACATGCCGCTCCAGAAGACTGTTGAGTTCGCTATGTACTTTGTCGAGATCGCCCTCGAGTGCCTTCTGTGCCGACCGAAGCAGAGCATTTGTTGCACCAGCGATAGCAGAGAGTACCACCACAGGCCTGCGTTGGCGTTCGCCTGAAACAATCTCCATCACATTCTTCATGGCACGTGCATCTTCCACCGATGTGCCACCGAACTTCATAATGATCATGGAGTGATCTCAGCCTTCTGCTCTTGTTGCGGGAGGTGTTGATGCTGGTTGTTGTCTTAGAGATTCAAGTCCGTCCGGCCCACGGAAGGTCGACTTGAACGAGGCAGCCTTGTTGCCTGCCTCCGCGGCCTTCACAAGGTCCTTCGATTTGAGAAACTCCGCAAAGAACGCCGCTCCGAAAACATCGCCGCAGCCGACCGTGTCGACAACGGCAGAGACGCCGATGCCGGGGATATCGTGCCGGAACAATTTCTTGTGTTCCTGACGAATCAACGTCGCACCACCCTCACCGCGTGTGATCACGAGCCCGCTGACCATCAACGGCATCAGCTGGTTGATCAACATTGCTTCGTCGTATCGCTCTGCTGTGAGACCGGCCGCTTCTGGCTCGCTCAGCTGGATGGAGTGCAGCATGAAGCACCAGCGACGCCAGTCGCTCAGGGGCCGGCGGTACCTCGTCTGTTCGTCGTCAACGCCAAGGGTCAGCGAATGAAAATCAAAATGGATGGGTATCCCGTCTTCGCGGACATTCATCCGGATGGTGTCGAGAGTCTCCAGAAGAATGTCGAAACCCGAAGCCATGTTGATGAGGACACCATCAACATCGAGAAATGGCTTGATCTTGGAAAAGGGAATAGGGGATGCTATGTGTTTGGAGCACTCCGTCCGTCCCCCTGCAGGGTTGCTAAAGAAGTGAACCTCGTTCGTCTTCTCTTTGGTTCTGTAGACTCCCTTTGGATCAACATTTCCCAGGTGCTGCAACAGCTCGATGATCTTGTCATATTCGTCCTCATGGATCCCAAAGACCGGGAAGATCTTGTCCTCAGGGGCGAGAGAAAAGGAAAGCGCCGCAAGAGAGTAGAAGATACCGCCGAGTGTCTCCACCACCTCTTCCTTGTCATCATTCATGAGGTGGTACACATCGCGCGCTAAGTGTCCTATGACAGTAACCTTTGTGTCCTTTGCCACGAGTTTGTCCTCACAATTTAGATTCGCCGGGTGGGGCCCAAATCTGTCAGTTCCTTTTCGTTCAGTCGCCACAGCGTCTGGCAGGGGAATTTGTTCTCGTAGAGCGCTTTCCCGACAATCACTGAATCGACGCCGAATTTTTCAATCTCCTGCAGACGGATCAAATCCCTGTATCCTTTGATGCCTCCCTGAGCAGTGATGCGAACGCCGGATCGCGTGGCCAGTTCTTTGAGAGCTTCAGGATTGCTGACCTTCGTCACTCCATCCGGACCGAATTCTGAATACATAATCCGTGAAACCCCAAGCTTCTTCATTTGCAGTACGAATGCCAGCGGCGAAATATCGTGAGTCTTTTTTCCTCCATCGGTGCGAATCTTGCCGTCGTATGCCTCGATCGAAATGGCGATCTTTCTCGCTCCGAAGTCCTGAATCAGCTTCTCCACCAAAGACTTGTCTTGTACGGCGATCGTTCCTATGACGATGCGGTAGACTCCTTTTTCGAAAAGAGACTTGATATCCTCATAGGTCCGCAACCCGCCCCCCACCTGAATCGGAATATCGACGGCTTTGACGATGTTCTCAATGATATCCCAATTGTGGACCAAGCCCGTCTTGACTCCATCGACATCAACAACGTGAAGCGTTTTGGCGTTCTCGCCTCGCCAGAGAATCGCCATCTTTACGGGGTCAATGGAATATGTGCTCTCCGACCCCGGATCGCCGTGGACAAGCTGAACGCACTGCCCGCGTCGGATCTCGATCGATGGGAAAATGAGGAGCATTTGAGGACTCTTTCGAAAATACCAACAAAGAGAGGCGTCATCGTAGAAACATGCGCGCCGATGATGTCTGGACAAGTCGCAGAACGAACAGCTTCGAAGCGCCGGTTTTCTCAAAAATGGAGAAAATTTGAGTGAGATTCAAGGAAACGGGGGACAGAAGATCGAGTCAAGAGGCACTTCCGCCACGTGTCTCTCTATCTCTTCTTCAGTGGGAGACGCTTGAGGTTTTCCTGAACAGCGATCGTCAATTGCTCGCGGGTGAATGGTCTGTTGAGATGCTGCTTGGGGCCCAGGATTCCGGGTTCTTCGCTGAGCGATTCGCCGGATTCTGTGATCAGGAGGAGTGGGATTCCCCGTGAAGGTCGCACATTTTGGATCGACTTCAGGAGTTGTCGTATATCCAGCTTCTTGCTCTCATAGTTGCAGATGATCAGATCAGGTTTGTCCTTTTTGGTCGCCTTGAATGCCCGGTCTTCATCCGTCGCGTGCGTGACCTGGTATCCATTGCGGAGCAGCGTCTGAGCCATCGTCGCAATGGTCAGAACGTCGTCATCGACGATGAGAATCTTCTTTGGAGGGATGTTCCGCATACGAAGCAAGTTCCGCTGTATGAGATCAGGTTTTGGGGTTCATTTATCAACGTCAGAATATGCTCATCGAGTTCCTGAGTACCTTCCTTCCCTGGCATCTACGATTTGTGTGGTTCTCGACTATTCAATTCTTCGATGACACCGTCGATGGCCCTTCGAAGCTGGAGGATCCGCACCGATGGAGCGACCCGCTGCACCTCCTTCAATGTAATGGACTTCTTTCGACGATATTTGGATTCGATGACATGCGCGGCAACAGGGTAAAAGAGCCACTTCCCCATATCGAGCATATCGGCTTCATTGCGCTCTCTGACATCAAAAACGCAGAATACGTACACCTCAGGTCTCGGATAGAGCGTGAGACCAGGAATCGAAGTCTTGATCTCCTTCCGCTGAATGTGATTGACGGGAAACGAAATTCGGGATGGTTTCGATTGGAGCCAGTGCTCAATATACGCCGCTGATTTCACCTTGATCTTGCGTCCTCGGTAAATATGGTCAGCGACGTCCCACTCAATGCGAGCATTTTCCGTGGTTCCAAGCACGGCTCCTATGAGGAATTCGGCAAAGATCCCGCGGTTGCTGCCACTGATGAGATCAGAGAAAGCCCACGACCAGAAATCGAGCACGGTGTTGCCATAGAGGTCGTCGATAATGCGGTTGGGTTCCAGCTTGGTTAAGTTCATAGGAAGAGAATCCTTGTTCGAAGCGTCTTCAAAGTGCCTATTTCTGAGTTGAGATAATGTGTTTTCAGTCACCCTGGTGCAGAGCGGGTTGAACATCCACCCTGTGTTCCCGCAAATGCGAACGCAGATCGAGACCGATTTTCAGAGCGACGAGAAGCAGCAATCCCACAATAGGCGATTGCAGGATCGTTACGAGGAATCCGCCCGCGAGGATCGTGATGTGAAGCACAATGACCCTGCCGTAAGGCTGCTGCATGAGTTGTATTGGGCTGGCTTTCAGGTATTCACCTTCACCGACATAGTTTACCACAAATGAAATGGCATGGCTTGCTGCCAAACCGACGATCGGCAAGGCAAGTCTGTATTCGCGTATGAATCCCATGATGATTGTTCCATCGGGGAACGGCGCGCCGGTCCGGAACATTCCGCCAAAGAACCCCATGACGAAAACCCCGTGTACGAACGTAAAGAGTCCAAAGTGAACGCAGAAGAACGGGATAAGAAAGAGCTTCAGAACCCAAAAAGGCCTATTTGCCGGATCAGCGAGCAGCATGCGAAAGACGTTGAGCACCCCGATGACGAGATTCTCAAGCCAGAAAAGAAATATGACCGGAAACACTTTCCAGCCGAGAAAAAGCACGCCGTAGACAGGCCCGAGGTTCGCGAGAATCAATACCAGAGCCGAGGGTCGCAGGAATCCGGAGGAGTCCGGTTTGTCTTTCGTCGCTTGGTCGGGTTCCAGGAGCATTCGTCCTTTTCGCAAAGGGGAGGCTACCGTGAAAAATCTCTGATGGTTTTTGCTGCCGCCTTGTAGACTTCCGGTGACGTCAGGGATCTCAACGCCTCCACCAGATCGTGATCGACTTTGTCCGCGTGCATCCTTTCTGCCATCCCCCGGATGTGCGAGTATCGCAGGTTTTCCGGCAACTTCTCCAGCGACAGAAACCACTGCTGCAAATCCTTGTCACCCGCGACAACCTGCATCAAGCGAATGAATTCTTCTGAAGTTGTTTCAACTTGCTTCACAGTGTCCCCCTTTCGACCCTCGCAGGGTACAAGCTCATTGAAGGCGAAAGCCACTCGTTCGCAAATAGACTCATTATCTCCCAAACTGTGCTATTCTCTGCGGGCGCCGTACAAAGAAGTAGATCGCGGCGCCGATGATGTGCGTGAAGACAACAATGACAACCCAGACCAACCTCTCATTGCCTTCACTCGACTCCTTCGTTGCACAGTCGATCAACATCCAGATCCAGAATGCTGTCCCAAGAACGCCGATCCCCAAAACAACAAGCAAGAGAAATACCTCTGGTAGTCCTAGTCCCATGATGCCCCTCCGTTGTTATGCCGCGAAGGCTCAATCGCTTGTGAGCCAGATTTCAGCATCGTTTCTTTCCTGGAAAGCGCGGAACTGATTTCCGCGGTTGGCTTCGAGAACGTACTCTTTGAATCTGCCTTGAACGAGATCTGCAGAAATCACCAAAGCAACCTTCACATGATAGTTTGCAAACTTCTGGAGAACCGCCCCCGCCAGACCTGACTTGAGATCGAAGAAGCTCTCTGAAAGGTTTCCGGCGTACAGAAGCAACCGTTCGGCAGAATGTTCGCCGCAAAGGCCAATGAGTGCGACTGCATCTTTTTCCCGTTCTATGAACCGTTCAGTGGCTGCACCCTCGATAAACCTGCATCCATGTTTTTCGACCAGATGTATTCTCATATCGGTCTGTCATCTCCGGGACGGCGTA
>JAPLFP010000191.1 GCA_026390585.1 Ignavibacteriales bacterium
GTTCACATACCGAAACTCTTTCGTGGCACTATTGAGCGATCCCCAGAAGAACGTTATGAACTTGTCGCGGCCAGTGTTTGAGCACGTCAAATCGTTGATGCGCGCTGTGGCTGCCGGCAGGGAAAGACCCATGGGTGCGAATGCGCGCAACGCCGCTTGGACGTTTGCCATCAGAAGTGCGGCAGGGGTCCCCTTGCCCGAGACGTCGCCGATCGCCAGAACATACTCGTCGAAATGCATCGGCAGAACATCGTAGTAGTCTCCCCCTACCTGTTTCGACGTAATATTAATGGCCGCGATCTCGAAGCCTGCAATCTTCGGGAGCGTCGTCGGCAAAAGACCTTGCTGGATTTCGCGCGCGATCGCAAGCTCATCTTCCATCTTCTGCTTTTCAATAGCCTCCCTGAACAGACGCGCATTTTCGATTGAAATAATGGCGAGATTTGCCAGGGAGTACAGAAACTCCAGGTCACCTTTCGTGTAGTCCGCCCCGCGCAGCTTCTCCCCAAGGAGCACTGCCCCCTTTACCTGGTTTTGGATCTGCATCGGCACCACTGCAACAATCCCAAGTTGTGCGAGGAATTCAGCGACGAGCGTGAACTTCTTCTGCTTCGCCAGGTTCTCAACAAGATCCGCCCCCTTCAGCGCGCACAGTTGCCGAAGAATCTCAGAGGACCGAACCTCCATATCGAGTTTTGATGCGGCGATTCGCAGTTTTCCACCTTCGTCGAGACAAAATGCATAGCGGTTGACACCAATCTGACCCATCAGCGAAAAGGTCAACAAACGTATTACCTTGTCCGCATCCAAAATGATGTTGAATTCCTTGCTCAGATCGAACAACGTGTTTAGCTCCTGATATTTCCGATCGAGACTCCGATTGACGTCACGCAGCTGCTTGATCATGACAGCCTTTTCGATCGCCGCTGCCGAGAGATTGACGAGAGAATTGATGAGCTGATGTTCTGTCTTCGTGTATTTCTTTCCCCCGAGCCGTTCTCCGAGCGTCAGAAGTCCGATCACTCGCTTCTGAGCGAGAATTGGGACGATAAGCTTCTGGTTGTGTTCGCGGAAGAAACTCATCCAAGGCTGAGTGGCCCTGGCACGATCGGCATGCTCAACGCTTCGGATCGGTCTATCGATCTCGATTGTTCGACCGATAGTTTGTGAGTCAACACCCTTTGCATTCACAACTTCAAACTCTCCGGGGTCGCGTTTGAGCAGTACCATTCCTTTGGAGACGAGCATCTTCCCCATAACCGTCAGGAGGACGGTGCCAAGGATGAACTTGAGGTCGACGGAAGAGTTGACGACATTGCTGAATTCAAACAGGGGCACGACATCGGAACCGGCCGCGCTTCCCCTGACAGAGGAGCGAAGACGTTGCTGAGCTGTCGGAATTATTTTCGAGGACGGTTTAGCCTTGCGCGCTCGGTTCACTGGCGGTCAGATACTTGGTAAGCCGGACTTCGTTCTTTTTCCCCGGCGCATATTTGTATTCGACTTTATCCATCAGGGTGCGCATCAAATAGATGCCCAACCCTCCGCGCCGGTAATGGCTGAGGTGCTGTTTGAGGTCTGGAAGTTTTGCAATTGAAGGATTGAAGGATTTTCCATCGTCAATAACCGTTATCTGCATCCTGTCTTTGACAGGTTGGATGACGATCTCTATTTCCCGATCTGGTGCAAATTGATACGCATGCTTGATGACATTGGTGCAGGCTTCATCGACTGCCAGAACGATCTTTGAGGCCTCTTCCTCGGAGAAGCCAAATACGCGGGCAGCACGAAGCACAAACTCCCTCACTTCCAGGAGATTGTCTGTACGGCTCTCAATCGTCTTTGTCAGTTTTTGTGCCTTAGCGGCCATTGTACGCACTTTTCTTGGGTGAGGGTTCTCTCGCCGTGGCGCTACGGTTTTAACTGTGCGCGAAATCGGACGACCGCTTCCTGTTCGTCCTTGAAGATCTCGTACAGAATTGGAAATCCAAGCAAGTCAAAGACATTGTAGACCTTGGGAGACATATTGGACAACTTGATGTCTCCTTTGTTCTTTCGTACGTCTTCGATGAACGCCATGAAAACACCCAGACCAGCACTGCTGATGTAGGTCAGCTCTCTGCAGTTGACAACAATGTTGAATTTTCTGTCGTTCAACAGCTTCTGAAAGGCATTTTCGAGATCCGGGGCGGTATGCGCATCGAGATACCCTTTCAGGTCAATAACGCTGACACCTTCGCCATCTCGTTGATGGACCTTGAAATCAGCCATGGTGGATTACTCCTTCTTGAGTCGATGGAAGTGCATAGCTCCTGCGCTTTTCTCCTTCGCAGCACATTGGCCCGCGTGTGCGGGTCACCGATTGAAGTTTCTTCATAGGATCTTCACCACCACGAGTGTCATATCATCCCCATACGTCGAATTACCCGTGTAGTTGCGGACCTCTTGAAGAATAGACGTCTTGATCGATTCCGCGGAATTCCGTTTTGTGTTCACGCCGACATTCACCAGCCGGTCGGCCCCAAACTCTTCACCGTCGGAATTCCGAGATTCGGTAAGTCCATCTGTATAGAATATACAAACATCTCCCATCTTTAGCGAGATTGTTGTTTCCTCTGTAGATTCCTCGAAGATTTTCTCATGCGTCAACCCGAGACCGAGCCCGCTCGGCCGGACATCCTTTGTCGAATTGCCGGAAATATGAATCATGGGGCAGTGGCCCGCCCGCGCGAGAGTCACCGTCGACTTCTCAGTATCAAAAATCGCGTACAGCAAGCTGATGAACGCGTTTCTTTCAAGGCTATCACTCAACGCTTGATTCGCCCGAAGGAGAAGATCCCTGGGAGACGCAGCTACCCTGCTGAGGGACTGGAAAATCCCCTTGACCTCTGCCATGTAGAAAGCTGCAGAGACCCCCTTGCCGGAGACGTCGCCGACCACAACACCGAACCGGTGAGCATCGAGAGCAACAAAATCATAGTAGTCCCCTCCAACCTCCAGCGACGGCTCTGACAGCGCCGCAACATCCAATCCTGCATAGTGTGGGATCTTTTGCGGCAAGAGGCGCTTCTGCATCTGTTGCGCCACCATGATCTCTTGCTGGAAGCGCTCTCGCTCGAGCGATTTAGCGATCAGCTTCGAGTTTTCTATGGCGATCGTGACATGATCTGCAAACGTTGTCAGGACATCGATGTCATCCTGGTCGAATCCGTATTGGAACGCCTTCGTCGCATGCAGAAAACCGATCAGCTCGCTGTGAGATGAAAGCGGCACGCAAATCAACGATCCTACGGCAATATCCAGCTTCTTTATATGTTTTGTCCGGCGATCGGCGTTCACGTCATCGATGAGCAGAGGGCGTTTTGAGTCGATGACAAATTGCCTTAATGAGAGATCACTATTGACAGCAATCGACTCGATCTGTTGGCGCGTGATGTTCTTGAGGGACACAACTTCCACCAATACATCTCCCTGATCGTTGCGCCCCTTGATGAGCTCCAACCAAGCACTCTTTGCCCCGACCACTTCCAGCGTCATGCTTGTCACACTATCCACGAGATCAGAGAAATCGAACACCTGCGTCACGAGTCGACTAAGATTGTGGAGCGATGTCAACTCCGATTGCTTTCGCTCATAAACTTCGGCCGTAGGCATGTGAAAAAGCGTGCTGACGAACGCCATGCCGAAATAGATCACACCGAAGATCGCATTCAATTGAATGAAGCTCTGTAGCGGCGGATGATAGGCCACGAGCGAATGTTCCAAACCCGTTTGTGTGATCAGGATGTTCACTGCCAGAAACACCAAGAAGAGCAGCGAAGAATATCCAATCGAGTAGAGCTTCTCCCTGCGCGAGAGATAGACGACCCAATTCTGTTTGAATGAATTGACGACGATCAGGACGACAGTCACCGAAAAAAGCAGTGAAGCAATAAGTTGGCTCTCTCCGGGAAGGAGCGGCAGCGACGCGGTGTTCGCGACGACGAGGCTCACAGCATAGGCGAGAAAGTTTCTCTTTGTCCCTTTCTTCCTCTTGTAGAAGATCAGATCTCTGATGGTCAGGAGCGTAATGATCGAAAAGAGACCGAGGGCGATCGCCGTGAGCGATGAGAGCAACGTGGCGATGGCACCGGGTGACGTCGGCACTTCACCGTTTGCATCCGAACTGCCTTTCCCAAGGAAGGCGATCAGTCCTACAAAGGCGAGCACGAAAATGGAGTACGCAAGCAGCTGACCGATATTTTTCGGCACGGACGTCTGTCGCAACGCCCGGGTGCTCTGAATGGAAAGAAACAGCATGACGAATGAAACGAAGACGGCAACCTCGCGGACGCTCAGCCATGCGCTCCCTCCGAGACTGACAGCATTCCGCACGACATCGACAACATAGATGCCGATGAAAAGAAGAATCGCCGTCAACAAAAGGAGTATTTTTTTCAGACGAGACATGAGGGACGCCGAATTTCACTCCACGTAAACGAAAGGAACTTTGATACTTCTAGTATTTCGTCAAATGTGGGAAAAAGTTGCAGACTTCTAGAACTTGTCAGTCTCACACGCAGTCACAAATACGCCAAGACGCAACAGACGGAAGAAAACAATATCCTTCGCGCCTTTGCGTCTCTGCGACATTTGCCGAGGGACTTCTAAACACTCGCCTGAGCGATCCAGCGATCGATTTCCCTGGCCACGATGGAAGTCGGGAATTCTTTCTTCACTTTCTTGAAGAGTTCGGCAGCCTTTTCTTTATTCCCTGCTGACAGGTAATTCCGTGCGGCATGGAACATATTCTCGGCGGCATTGACATCCTTGGTTGACTTGAACGCAGCTTTTTCATACGCCGAAGCTGCCTTCTCATAATCGTTCTTCGCATCGTAGCAGGCTCCAGCGCCGGCGATAGCGGAGGCAGTAATCATATCGTCTTTGACGCTGACGTCGAGAAAATACTTCAGTGCCTTGTCGTAGTCGTTTTGTGCAAAATACGCATTCGCCAGGTAGAACTTTGCAAGCTCCCCCGCATTCGTGCTGCCATAGTCATCCACAATGGACTGGAGGCCCCGGACGTTCTCCTGCAGGTTGCCGCTGATGGCGACATCGAACTTTCCCTGGTCGTAGTACGAAATCACCTTCCCGAGCTCGGTATTGGCCTTCTGGTTATTGGAATTGACGTTGTTCATGTACGCAACAACGACGATGGCGAGGATGACAACCCCCACGAGGACCCCATTGACGATTTTCTTGTTCGTTTCGTACCACGTGGTCGCTTCAAAGTAGGTCGTTACCAGCTTGTCCTCTTTGATTTCCTTCTTCGAGATTTTCTTCTTTGGCTTAAGCATGTATCATTCCTGACTTGGTTGTATAAGTGTGGATAGTAATCTCTTGGACAAAGCCAATGTGCATGAACCTGGATACGTGTCGACGTTTTTTTGCTTGTCATCCCCGTATGTCTTTGGCGGGGATCCAGAACATGATTGGGACGACATTAAACGCCCATCAAGTTCGTCCTACACACCAGCCGTAATTTCGTGACCAGCTAGGACTAGCCCTGCAGACTTCGTCATTCGTGCGCCCGAGGCGATTCAAACGCCTGGCCTACAGCTCCGGAGGCTGTCGCTCTATCCAGCTGAGCTACGGGCGCAGATGAAACTCGGTTTGACTAAGCGCTGATTCAGATCCCGACAGAAGACGTCGGGATTCTCAAAATGGCAGCTGATCGCAACAAACGCTCGCAGGCCATTTTGGAAGCTACGGGCGCGGGGAAATTTCCGATCTCGGATTTTCGATTTATGATTGACGAAAGACAGCTCTCCTGACAATGCGCATGTCGCTTTGCCATTGTCGAAAGTGAATCGCGAGGAAAACCGTTTAACGTCTCACTTCTCCCGTCTCACTACCTCATTTCACGCTCGGGTAAAAAGATACGAAAGAAACACACGCAGAGCAAGGGATTCTAGCCAAGTCTGACCAGCTCACTGAGAATCGCTCCTTCCAATGAAGACACAAGCAGGTACGTGGTGGCACGTCGCCAAGGATGCCTGCGAGAAACCAGCGTTTCCTACCGCACGAGTCTCTTATACTTGATCCGGTGAGGCTGATCCGCCGCGATTCCAAGACGTTCTTTCCGGTTCTCTTCGTATTCCGTATAGTTTCCATCAAACCAGATCACCTTGCTGTCTCCCTCAAACGCCAGAACATGCGTCACGATACGATCGAGGAACCAGCGGTCGTGAGAGATGATAACTGCGCATCCTGCAAAATTCATCAGTGCCTCCTCCAGAGCCCGGAGCGTATTGACATCGAGGTCGTTGGTCGGTTCATCCAACAGCAACAGGTTGGCTCCTTCCTTGAGCACTTTTGCGAGATGCACGCGGTTCCTTTCCCCGCCCGATAGAACGCCTGTAGGTTTCTGTTGATCGGCGCCACTGAAGTTGAATCGCGCCACGTACCCCCGTGAACTGACTTCGCGATTGCCGAGTCGAATCAATTCCTCTCCCCCGGAAATCTCCTGCCAAATTGTTTTATTCGGATCGAGCGGTCCGTTCTGATCGACGTAAGCCAGTTTTACCGTCTCGCCGATTGCAAATGATCCAGAGTTGGGCTTCTCCTGTCCTGTAATCATGCGGAAGAGTGTCGTCTTCCCCGCCCCGTTGGGTCCGATAACACCGATGATGCCACCACGTGGGAGGGAAAAAGTCATATCTTCACACAAGAGATTGTCACCGTACGCTTTGCTGACCTGTTGTGCCTCGATGACAACGTCTCCCAACCTCGGACCAGGCGGTATGTAGATCTCGATCTCTTCGTCCCGTTTATCTCCCTGTTCCTCAAGCATCTTTTCGTACGCTGCGATCCGTGCTTTGCTCTTGGCGTGACGCCCCTTGGGATTCAGTCGTACCCATTCCAATTCCCGCGAGAGAACCCGGTGACGCTTGCTTTCCTGCTTTTCCTCGACTTCAAGTCGGGCTGTCTTCTGCTCCAACCATGAGGAGTAGTTCCCCTGGAACGGTATCCCCTTCCCCCGATCGAGCTCCAGGATCCATCCCGCAACATTGTCCAGGAAATAGCGATCGTGCGTTACAGCGATGACCGTCCCTTTGTATTGACCAAGATGATGTTCGAGCCATGCCACCGACTCTGCATCCAAATGATTGGTCGGTTCATCCAGCAAGAGAACATCCGGTTCCTTCAAAAGGAGCCGGCACAGCGCTACGCGTCGTCGTTCTCCACCTGACAGGACCTTGATCGGAGTATCACCGGGCGGGCATCGAAGCGCATCCATGGCCATCTCGAGTTTGCTATCGAGATCCCATGCATTGACATGATCGATACGCTCCTGGAGTTTCGCCTGCTTCTCGAGAAGTTTGTCGAAATCCGCGTCAGGTTCTCCCAGAGCCGCGTTGACGGCCTCATAGTCTTTGAGAAGCGCGACTGTCTCTGCAGCCCCCTCTTCGACAATCTCCTTCACGGTCTTTGACAGATCGAGCTCCGGCTCCTGGGGTAGATAGTCAAACGTGATACCTTTCTGGGCAGTTACCTGACCCAGATAGTCTTTGTCCACACCGGCAATGATGCGCAGCAGCGTGCTCTTACCGGCTCCATTGAGTCCCAGAACCCCGATTTTTGCGCCGTAATAGAAAGACAGGTAGATGTCTTCGAGAATCTTTCTGTTCGGCTTGATCACCTTGCCGACACCGATCATCGAGAAAATGATCTTGTTATCGCTCATTGCAGTCGTCGTTCAGTATGGTTGTGAGAAAACTGTTCATTGATGATGACGTTGACAACCTAATATGCGAAGTAGTTGATCGATTTCATAGAACATCCCTCCATCCAACCGCCTTCTCTTCCCAAGTATGCGTTCGTTTCTGTTCTGAGGACAGCGAGAGGTATGTTCAAACAGTGATCGTACGACCGGGCTTGTAGGGATGGGTTTCAGAGACGTTGATTCCGCGAACTCCCTGTCTCTCGAGAGCCGCCTCTGTGCATTCAAGAGCGATCTGGTTCGTATTACACTCCTGGCTGACGTGAGCGAGCGCTATGTCTTTGGGAGGAACCTCTGACCGCTCGATGATCTGCATCAAAGATTCACCGCATTGGTCATTTGAAAGGTGCCCGTCCACACGTATCCGACGCTTCAGCCAGATTGGCCGAGCGGACGCTTCCAGCATCTGCACGTCATAATTGGATTCAATCACAATGACATCGGAATTAGCCATGTGATCCACGATTGAAGCCGTTGGACGGGCCATATCTGTTGAGACGCTGACCTTCTTTGTCCTCCCTCCAGCATCATAGGAGACACTATAGCCAAAGCACCCACCCTCTGAATCGTGCGGCACCTCGAAGCTGCGAACAGAGATCTGATTCAGCTCGATTGCCGATTTTTCGATCGAGTTGAGAAATCCATGGCGAGAAGCCATGGCGGCGGAGTAGTACTTCTTCCGAAGATGTTCTTCGATTTCCGGAGGGCAATAGATGGGAACTCGCTCTCTGACAAGTTTACCGACAGTGCCATTATTGATATGGTCGCCGTGAATATGGGTAACAAAGACGGCGTCAAGGTCTGAAATGCTCAATCCCAGCTTTCGCAGCTGGAGGGCGATGTAACCTGGTGTGAAGCCGCAGTCAATGAGAATGGCAGTCTCAGAACTCCAAACCAGCGTGGCATTGCCTGCGCTTGAGCTGCCGAGGACGCATGTTGAAAGGAGGTTCATGAAGGAAGATACGAAAAAGGAGCGTGGCGTGGAAGGGAATTGAAACGTCGGAGGGACGTGCGGAGATCACTTTGCTGGAGAACGAAACGTCGTTATCCGTTGGGGCGAATTGCCATTCGCCCCAACGAAAGAGTCGCCGTTTCGTTCCTCAAGAATTACGACCCAATGCTCTCAAGATAAAGATTCTCCACCTTCTTCCGTGCCCACGGTGTTTTGCGGAGAAACTTCAAGCTCGATTGAATACTCGGATTGTCAGTGAAGCATCGGATCCTGATCCTGAAGCCCAATTCCTTCCAGCCGTACTGGTCAACCAGATGTTGGAGGATCGCCTCAAGCGTCTTTCCGTGGAGGGGATTATTTGGCTGGTCCTCGTTCATTTGCCCAATGTCGATTCTGTTTCTCTTCGTGTATCCCGCTGGGAGCGTCACAACTTCCAATCGATGAGTCATGAGGAACGCCGGACAGTCCATTGATCGCTCAACGTCTCCCGCCGTGCGATTCCATGATCGTGGTGAATCTTGCGGTGCTTAGTTAAGGAGAGATATTTGTGAGTGAATGTCAAGTAGGAGCGCTCAGGAGCTTCATGGCGCAGTATCGAGGACACGTTGGCTCACCAGTTCTTCCTGGATTTGCAGTATCTGTTCTGAAGCTGAATTGCCCAATAGAATGAAACGAGTCTGTTTTGCCTCGGCCGCTTCAGTGCGGCGTTCTCCATCTCCGTTGTTCAACCCCTTCACACCTCGACGCCATTCAATGGGCAAGAGCCCAGAGCAGAGTTTCGGCCTCAATAAACATACGGTCTTTGTGAAACATGGAACGCGGTCATTGCCAACATTGTTCATATTGTAGAGATGAAAAGAACAACAATGAAGTCTATTCAGACAAATCGTAGTGTGAAAGCACTTGCCTATGCGCTCATGAAAAAGCGCTCAGCTCACGCCAATCCTACGCCGATCAAGGTCCAGACACAGGCATTCGTTGATGATCTGATCGATCTCCTTTTCCCTCATTTATCGGAGAAGGTGTATTTCTCAGCAGATGAAATCCAGGCCAAGCTCGTACTACTGCAGCGGAATCTCAAGAGCATCCTCAGAGCATTACCGCACAACCAAAGCATTTCCGTCGACAAAGCGACGACGAAGTTCTTCCTGAGACTACCGGAGCTTCATGACGCACTTTGGCTGGACGCGCATGCTATTGACCAGGGAGATCCAGCTTCAGAAAGTGTTGAAGAGGTTGTCCTTGCCTATCCTGGCTTTGTCGCAATCGCCATTTATCGGTTGGCGCATGAGTTGTACCTGCTCGATATTCCCATCTTGCCGCGGGTGATGACGGAATATGCTCATCAAATGACAGGAATCGATATCCATCCTGGGGCAATCATCGGGAAGTCCTTCTTCATCGATCACGGGACCGGAATTGTCATCGGTGAGACGACCAGGATCGGCAATCATGTCAAGATCTATCAGGGAGTTACTCTGGGCGCCTTGAGCGTAGACAAGAAGCTTGCTATGAGGAAACGGCACCCAACAATTGAAGATCATGTGACAATCTATGCCCAAGCCGTTATCCTTGGCGGGGCGACAATCGTTGGACGTAACAGTGTTATCGGCGGCAATGTCTGGTTGACGCGGAGCGTTCCACCGTACTCAATGGTCTATACTGAAAGTACGATCACAGTCCGAAAGAAGCACAACGGGCTAACCAAAGGACAAACCACGTAGAGGAGAGAGGCATGCGCGCAAGAACCATTTTGGAAACAATCGGAAACACCCCCCATGTGCAAATCCATCGGTTGTTTGGTTCGTCGGCAAAGGTCTGGATGAAACTCGAGCGAGCGAACCCCGGTGGAAGCATCAAAGACCGAATTGCCCTGGCTATGGTTGAAGATGCTGAACATCGCGGTATTCTAAAACCCGATAGCGTTATCATCGAACCGACCTCCGGTAACACCGGGATTGGCTTGGCCATGGTTGCTGCGGTCAAGGGCTACAAGCTCATCCTGGTAATGCCGGAATCGTTTTCCCTTGAACGACGTCGGGTGCTGAAAGCGTATGGCGCAACGCTGGAATTGACTCCACGAGAAAAAGGGATGCGTGGCGCGATCGAACGGGCCGGTGAACTTGCGGCCGGAACACCAAACGCATGGATCCCGCAGCAATTTGAGAACCCTGCGAACATCGATGTCCACAACAAAACGACGGCTGCCGAGATCTTGCGCGACTTCCCCGAGGGGATCGACTACCTTATCACTGGAGTCGGAACCGGAGGGCACATCACCGGAGTTGCGGAATTCCTGATGCCAAAGTTTCCCAACCTCAAGGTCTTCGCGGTTGAGCCAACGCTCTCTCCCGTGATCAGCGGCGGCACGCATTCACCTCATCCACTGCAGGGAATAGGCGCCGGTTTCATTCCAAAGAATCTTCATAAAGAGATCCTCACTGGCGCCATTCAGATCACCAAAGAAGAGGCGTACGAGTTCGCTCTACGGTGCGCGAAGGAAGAGGGGATTTTCGTTGGGGTTTCCTCCGGAGCATCATTGGCAGCCGTTGCTAAGAAGTTACCAGAGATTCCGCCAGGTAGTACTGTGCTCACGTTCTGCTACGATACCGGTGAGCGCTACTTGTCTGTGGAGGGGCTATTCTAGCCGTCAATTCTGAAAGGATGTCAGGTTTTCGCACGCATCCTTCGACGGAGTTTACCTCGCCGAAGGATGGGGTCGCGAAAATCGCTCTCCATCATTAGAGGGACAAAAAAAACAGCATCCTGCTACCGCAGAACGCTGTTGTCAGAAGAAACTCTCTTCCAAGAAGTCTACACCGGGGGCAACACCTTCTTCACCAATCCGACCAGATCGTCAAGGTCGAACGGCTTGCTGATATACGCTGCAGCACCGAGCTTGGACGCTTGCTGCTGACCTAAGCGATCATCCATGGCAGTAAGAAAAATGACAGGGACGTTGCTGTACCCTTTCATCGTTTTCATCTTTTCAAGCATCGTGAATCCATCCATCTGCTGCATACGCACATCGGAAATGACCAGATCAGGTTTGTCCGATGCTAAATTCCCTAGCGCTTCCTCGGCACTCAGACGTGTGCTGACATCGAATCCTTCTTCCTGCAAAATGCTGGCTATGTAATTGATGAGGTCCCCCTCATCGTCGACTAGCAGGATCTTTTTCATGGTGCATCATGGGAGTTGTTAGTCTCTGCTGTCGAGGGATATGGATCCCGTCGCTCGACTCCAAAGTAATTGCGAATATTCTCAAGTGCTATGACGGGCAGCACATGTAACCAAGATCGTGGCTTTCCGTCAAGATCGGTCGTTTTTCCCTGTTTTGCAAGCCCTCCCACAAACGAAAAAGGCTCAGCGTTCTGCTGAACCTTTTTCCCTAATCTGACAAAAACCAGGCAAATCAGCTATTTCGCCACAGAATCTTTCGAGGCACCTCCGATGGGAGCCTGCATGGCCCCCCTCTTGAGCGCCTCTATCTCCGCCTTCTTTGCATTCGCGAACTCCGGTATACCTGGAGTTGATGCGTAAACCCTTTGGATTCTCTGCACCACATCCAGCGCCTTGTCGTATTCATCCAATGCCTGGTACGACTGAAGCAGAATCGCCAATGGGTGGTATTGTGAGAATTGCTCGGTGAATCCGGAATCAATCGTCGGACCCAGTTCGTCAGCCAATTCTCGTAAGAACTCCCGTTGCCTTACTTTGTTTCCTGCAAGCCCATAGAATACCGCCATATCTGCCTTGAGTCGGAAGTCCATAGGATGGAGATGCCGTGGAACCATTTGTTCCATACGGTCTAAGACGGCACTCATCTCCTCTGGCTTGTTCTTGACGTTTGAAAGGTACAACGCCAGAGTATAGAACGGCTGCCGGTAGCTCGTAATCATCCTCCGCTGGTTCTCATCAAACTTAATCGTTGAGTCCTGAAGTCCGCGCCAGAGACATCCATACGCCTGTTCCTTCGAGGGTTGCTTCACGTCTGTGAACAATTGTGCCCTCGTCCTCTCCTCGTTCACGGCCGCCCAGAATGCTTGCCTCTTGCGGGGAACCAACCTGTAGGCTAGGCCCTCAAGTTCAAGATAGTCTCGCAGACCGATCTTACTGTCGTCTCCGCCGGCGGTGATGGCAAAATATACGGGTCGTTCCCATTGCATTGATCGCACGATGTCAAAAACAAGAATATCCTGAACCCGCAGAGCACTTCTGTTTCCGAAGCGCAGGGTTGCAGGCATCACAAATTTCATGGTGTCAACAATGGCCCTGTCCGCCTCCGCGGCAGTTGCCGGAGATCCTCCTTCAACTGCGACGATGGGGGAGGTCCGCCCTTCAAGCGCAAATTTTGGAATGGGAATCCTTATCATTTGCGTCTGGTACTCCATTGGCTGAATACCCTCGATCTGGTCATCCGGGAGGCTGATCGGCACGGGCTTTGCGCCGTACGGACGAGCATGCTTCAGTTGCAATATGTAGTAGTCCATGTTCGCGAGACTGAGATTTACTATGCGCACATCACGACGGACTCCTTCGACGTCCTGCAGATACCAGAGCGGAAATGTGTCGTTATCCCCCGCTGTTATCAGGATAGCATCCTTCTCAACGCTCTGGAGGAGATTGTAGGAATAGTCCCATGCAAGATAATGTCCGTTCCTGTTCATCGGCTTGTAGTTGGTCCGAAGCATGTTTCCGGGGACAAGAATTACCACCAGCGCAAAAGCTCCATAGGCGAGGGCCGCCCTATTCGCCGTCGTGATTTTCTCACGTACATAGTCGACGATTGCCAGCGTCCCGATCCCGATCCAGAAACAGAAAGCGAAGACGGAGTACACGAAGAAGTAATCGCGCTCCCTCGGCTGCGGCTCCTGCATGTTGAAGTAGATCGCCAGCGCAAGTCCTGAAAGGATAAAGAACACCGTCATGATGAATGCCATCTTTTGGTGCTTCTTCCAGTGGTAGTAGCAGCCGATCAGTCCGACAAGAAACGGAATCGCGTACAGCTGTGAAAAACGCCAGTCGGCGTCCTGCACATCGCTTTCCTTGCCTATGAAATTCCAGGCGATGTATCTCCAGTACATGTGCTTGATCTGATAGTTCCACATGTAGTCCAAATCGCTTGTATACTTCTTGAAATTTTCCTGCTTGTCGGCTTCCATTGAGAACCGCCTGTTCATAAGCGGCGTCTCGCCGTACTGTTCGCGCTCGAGATAGGCGACGAGCCGTCTGAGCGTGCTGGGATCGTTCTGATTCATGGGGGTTCCGGCGTTTGCCCTGATCACGATCGTCACATAGGTAGAATACCCGAGCAAGATGAAGAGAAACGCGAGCGCTCCGATGTTCAGCACCCGGTTGTTCTTCTTCGTCGAGGACCACACGAAATAGATCGCGGCAACGACCAACCCAATCGCGACCCCGATCCAGAGCGAGGAATGAATACCAAAGACGTCGCTGTCCAGCATCGACGGAAACCACTTGACGATTCCGGGATAGGCTACCATAAAAATAAGCACAGCCACAATCCCGAACTTGATGATGTCAGCAGAAAAGAGGAACTCCCTGAGCGTCTTCGGATAGAAACGAAGATAGACGAGAAGGATTGCGACGACAAATCCCAACAAACCGTGAATGTGAATTCCGGCTGTCAAACCTACCAGAAACGTGATCATCAGAAGATACAGATCACTATGCTTGTCCTCAGCTTTCTCGTACCAGATCAGAACCAACCAGATAATCAACGCTGTGAACAGCAGACTTGTGTTACGTGTTTCGACCTCAATGGTGTTGAACCAAAATGTCGTGCTGAAGGCCAGCGCCAGCGCACCGACGGCGGCGGCTCCGTAGACCGATATCGCATCGAATAGCGATTCCGGCTGCAAACGCCACATCAGAATGCAGCGAACCGTAATGAGATAGAGCAGAACGATGACGGCGCAGCTCGCGAACACGTTAAACAGGATCATCCGTACTCCGATATCTGCCGAGAGCGGCAGCATGGAGGCAATCCGGAGCACCAACGTCAGGAGCGGAGAGCCCGGCGGATGCTGTACCTGCAAAAAGTACGAGGCCGTGCAATGTTCGCTGACGTCCCAGAAAACAATAGTTGGTGGAAGCGTTTTTAGATACACGGCGATGGATGCGAGAAAAACGCCCAACGCGGCAAATCGATTGAGTTTCTTGTGGTTCATGCTCATAAACTGTTGATGGTCGGTTCTTAAATCGAAATAATTGTCGGTTAATTTAGCAAAATGTTTGCTCTCGTGGAAGAAGAAAAGCGCTCAATCCTTTGAAATAATCTCACGCCCGCCTGCCCCGACGGAGTTCTCGGAGGAAGGCAGGCAAACGCGACAAAACGCGAAAGGGATTGAGAAATTGATAATCTTGGCAACTTCGCGTGACATCATCTTTTCGCCAGGACATCCATGGTGATCTGGAAGACACGTTCATACATGATGTTGTTCATGCAATCAAATGTCCTTATGGGGCACTCCTTCCCTCCGTGAGTCGAGCACGGACGGCACTTCAATCCCTGAGTCTCCACCACAATATCGAGCGGACCCGAGGGTCCAAAGCCGAACGCAGGGACTGTTGCACCAAAGATCGCGACGACCGGCGTTCCGGCAGCAGCAGCCATGTGCATGGGGGCACTGTCATTGCAGACGATAAGCCTGCAGCGCCGGATCAGTTCAACAGACTGCATCAGACTGAGCATGCCCGCGGTATTATAGACGTGAGAAGAACCGCTAAGGGTCCGGATCTCCTGGCAGAGGACTTCGTCGCCCTTGCCTCCAAGGAGAACTATCTCGAGCCCTGCCTCATCGAGATTGACTGCCAGTGACGCGAACCGCTCCTTGAGCCAGCGCTTGGTATTCCAAATTGTTCCAGGAGCGATAGCTACCAAAGTCTCAGGTCGAATCACCTCCAATTCCACGAGGAGCCGGTCGACCCTTCTCTTGTCAGCTTCCGAAGGAGAAAGACGGGGCAATTCGCGGGGCACAGGCGTGTCGGTGACCGGATTGAGGAGAGAGAGGTTCCTATCGATTTCATGAATAGTGCGATTGTGCTGCACCGTCTCCGTCAGAAGCACTTTCCCTGCACTCCGATCGAATCCGATCCGGATCGGGATTCGCGAAAGGGCAGCGAGGGCAGCACTTCTCAATGATCGGTGAGGCACAATGGCGAGATCATAGGAACGTGACCGGAGCACTCGGGACAACCGCATCAATCCAGCGAGTCCGCTGTCTGCACCGCGCTTGTCGTATGCGACCGCCTCTCGGATGTCTTGGTGATTCGCACAAAGCTCTATTGCAGCCGGCGTTACGACGATGTCAATGGCGGCAGCTGGGAACAATCTCTTGCAGGCCTGAACGAGCGGAAGCGTGAGAATGACATCACCGATGAACGCAGTTTGAACTACGAGGATGTTCTTGAAGTCCCTCATTGCACATTATTTCCCTGAACACCGTTATCCAACGGCACGTGTTTCCATCTCTTGTGTTGCCACAGCCAGTGATCAGGATATTTTCTAATAATATCTTCCGTGATCTTGACGTGCCGTCTGGTCAACTCATTGACGTTTTCCTCGCCATCGCCCTTGAGATCTTCCGATGGCACCTCCTGAACGATCGCGTCATAGGAACCGTCCGGCCTCCGTACGGAAAACACTGAAACCATGGGCGAGCCCATTTTCAGACACAATGCCGAAGGTCCTTGATGAGTGGGAACCATTGTGCCGAAGAACTCCACTGGTACGTTCTCTTTAGGGGCTGCCTGATCTGCAACGAGGCCAACCGCTTCCCCATTGCGCAACGCTCTCAGGATTTCACGCAAGGACGTTTCCATCTGTATTACTCTATTCCCAACGCGGCTCCTCCGCTCGTTGATTCTTCGATTAATCAGAGGATTGGATTGTGTTTTCGCGAGGCCGTTCACCGGAAATCCGAATACTACGATGAAGCTCTGGCCCAGCAGCTCCCAATTCCCGAAATGGGCAGTGAGAATGATCAGTCCTTTTCCCTTGTTGTATGCACCCTGCACCACATCAGGTTTGTCGAAGTGGGTCATTTCCCCCAGTTGTTCTCGGCTCATCTTGGGAAACCACGCAAGCTCCAGGAGTGAGATCCCGATGTTTTCGTACGCGCCTCGGGCGATCGCCACAATTTCGGCCTCTGACTTCTCAGGAAAGGCGCGCCGCAAGTTGCTGAGCGTGACTTCTTTGCGATATCCAATCGGGCGGAATACAAATCTCCCCAGCCTTCTCCCAATCCACTGGGCACCGGAAATCGGCATGAGTTGAACCAGAAACGCTACGGTCTGGAAAGCAACATATTCGATGATGTGGACAGGTTTCACGAGCCCAGGTTCACTTTCCTGATCAGTTGTCTTGAAGATCGATTCTCCACCTACTCCCCCATGACTTTCACGACGACCCGTTTCCGTCGCTGGCCATCGAATTCGGCGTAGTACACCTGCTGCCAGGGACCGAAATCAAGTTTCCCCTCTGTCACAGGAACGATCACTTCATGGTGCATCAGGAGGCTTTTAAGGTGCGAATCACCATTCGTTTCCCCCGTCCCATGATGTTTGTAATCAGGATTGAAAGGAGCCAACTGCTCGAGCCACTGATCGATGTCCTGTATCAGTCCTGATTCCGCGTCGTTCACATACACCGCCGCTGTAATGTGCATCGCCGAGACAAGGATCATTCCTTCTGTGACGCCGCTCTTATACAGAATTCTTTCGATTTCCGGAGTGATGTTGATGTAGTCCCGGTGCTTTTTCGTACTAAACCAAAGATACTCCGTGTATGATTTCATTGTACACCTCTTCCGGCATTTGTCGTTGACAGAAAGACTTTGTAGTCGAGACCTTTCATATCGAGCGAGAGGTGCCCATTGGAGGAAGAGACCGGGGTTTTTGTGAAATACTCCATGAATTGGCTCGACTTGAACATGGGAACCGCGACCTCACAGTTTCGTTGGTCGCGCGAAAGGTTCAATACAACCAGGACCTGGTCGTCTCCAAGTTGCCTCACAAACGAAAGGACTTTGCCATCGGCTGAGTTGACAACCGGCACATAGTCGCCCCTACGCAATGCGACGTGCGAAGAGCGTAGCGCAGCAAGCACCTGATAGAAGGCCCGGAATTCGAGATTTTTCGTCCAATCAATTTCGACCTTTTCAAAGAGACTCAGTTTCTTCTCGTTGCCGGCCTCCTCCCCATTGTAGACGAGGGGCACTCCCGGGTACGTAAATGAAAGAACCGCCGTAGTCTTGGCACCCTTCGGCGAGAATTTGATAACAGCTGGAGCATCCCACGCATTCTTGTCATGATTTGTGTTAAACCTCAGTCGCAACGAACCTTTTGGGAATTGATACCCTTCGGTCTTCAGGATGTCATCAAATACCTTCGCCGATGTCGTGCCGTCGATCACCTTTGAAAGGACGTCGTAGACAGTCCACGAATATGTCACATCAAACGCTTCAGCATGGTGTTCAGGCAGAGTGCCTTCCGACAGCATCATGACGGGTTTAATTTTGTCGAGCTCAAAACGCGCGTGCTCCCAGAAATCGGTCGGCACCAACTCTGCAACATCGCAGCGATATCCGTCGATCCCGACCTCGCTCACCCAATACTTCATCATTTCTATCATGTACTTTCGGAGCTCGTGATGACCATAATTCAGATCGGCAACATCCGACCAATCCGGATTTGGTGAAACGATTGCACCCTCTTCGTTCTTGGTGAACCAGTCAGGATGCTCCATGACGAGTTTGCTGTCCCATGCCGTGTGATTCGCAACGAGATCGATAATAATTTTCATTCCATGGGCATGCACTGCCTGCACAAGAGACTTGAAATCCTGCAGCGTACCGAATTCGGGATTGATCGCATAGTAGTCTTGGACCGCATACGGACTCCCAAGCCTCCCCTTCCTGTTCAGTTCGCCGACGGGGTGAATCGCCATCAACCACAGAACCGTCACACCGAGCTCTCTCAACTCGGGCAGCCGCTGTTCGAGCGCTTTGAAGCTCCCTTGATGAGAAAAGGAGCGGAGATATGCTTCATAGACAACCGCATCTCGAACCCAATCCGCGCTCGGTCGGGCATTGACTTCGGAGTACTTCGTTTTGTACATCTCCAGGACCCGATCCTTCGGGACGATGCTCACGGGCTTGTAGATCCCTCCGGGTCCCCCATTGTCGTTCACCCGAACGACCAGTTCTTTGTTCCCAGGCTTAACATGTTGTGGAATGTCGAAGTAGAATGGCTCGCTGTAACCAACATGACTGCCGATCTTCTCTCCATCAAGCCAAACGTCGGCGTCATCATCAACTCCACCGAAGAAAACCACCACGGGTTTTGACGTGTCTTCCAACTGCAATGTCCTTGCATACCAGCCTGCACCGTCGTACGTCGCAAGATTGTAGCGATCCCAGTAGTCGGGCACTTCAACTGAGGACCAATCCGAGCGGTTCACGTCCTTTTTGAACCACTCCTCCGAGATCCCCTTGTTCAGCGAATCCACTTTGAACAGCCAGCTGCCATTCAGCGACATAACAAACTCTTCCTTCCGGGAACAACCCACCAGTACTGCGACGGAGAACAGGAACAGCCAATGACATTTTTTCATGGTCGACAGCGATTCATATTAATGTGTGCGTGGACGAAACAGGTCGGTGCAGCGGGACTCAAGCGCTTCATCGTTATCCTTTTACGCTTCCTAGCGTGAGGCCGGAGACGAGCCAACGACTTAATCCCAGGAAGAGACCAACCACAGGAATCATAACCACAATCGAAGCCGCACCATAGAGGCCCCATTCTGTGCTCATGCTTGCCTCGAATGATTTGAGCCCGATCGGCAAGGTCCACAGATCGGTGTCCTGCAGAATCTGTGCTGCGACGATGTACTCAGACCAAGCCGACATAAAAGAGAACAATGCTGTGATGACAAGAGCCGGGGCAGCAAGGGGCAGAATGACTTTCATGAAGGCTGTGAAATGTGAGCAACCATCGATACGGGCAGCTTCTTCCAGACTTGTGGGGATGGTGTCATAGTATCCCTTCATGGTCCAGATGCAGAACGGCAGCGCGGTCGCAGAGTAGACAATGACAATCCCGAGGTAGGAATCAATCAGCCCCAGGTTGATGAGCATGATATACATCGGCAGCAGAAGCATCGTGCCAGGAAACATCTGAGTCGTGAGAAGACTGAGCAGTCCTGCCTTCTTGCCAACAAACCGAAACCGTGAAAACCCGTATCCTGTGAGGGACGCGAAGATCACGCCGGTGATGGTCACCGAAACTGTCACTGCTGCGCTGTTCCTCAACCACACGAGAAAGTCACGTTCAGTGAAGAGCCGAATGTAGTTTTCAAACGTCGCGTTCCGAGGCACGAGTTCCAGCGAAGTCGAGAGCAGCTGATCACCCGGGCGAAGAGAGATGTTGAAGACTTGCCAAATCGGGAAGATAGCTACCAAAGCAAAGAAGGCGAGCACAAGATGTGTCGCAGCCAGCTGAAAGAACCTCATACGTTTGGTCTGAGTCGCCATAGGATCTCTAGTACGCTCCTTCTGTTGCTTTCGACTGCTTCATGAAGACCATGCTGAAAGTCAACAACAGCAGGAAAATGACGAGCGACAGAGCCGCCGCGTAACTGAAACTGTAGAAATTGAAAGCTGCCTTATACACAAATGAAACCAGGATGTGTGTCCTGTCCGAAGGCTCTCCCCCATTACTGACCAACCAGACGATGTTGAGGTTGTTGAATGTCCAGACGATCCCAAGAGTGATAGCCGGAATCATGACCGGCCGTATGAGTGGAAGAGTGATGGTCCGCAACTTGTGCCACCACGACGCGCCGTCAATTTCCGCAGCCTCGTAGAGTTCGTGAGGGATGCTTTGGAGTGCGCCGAGAGCAACGACCATCATGAAAGGAAATCCGAGCCAGACGTTTGTGATGATGCATGCGATGAAAGCTTCCGTCGGGCTTCGCAACCACTCGACTGCCGGCATCCCGAGAAATTTGGTGAGGATCAGGTTGATCGAGCCGTACTCATAGTTGAACATCCCGCGCCATGTCAGTGCAACGATGTATTGTGGAATCGCCCACGGCAGGATGAGAAGTGTCCGATAAATAGCTTTCCCTTTAATCTTCTGGTTCAGCAAGAGAGCAAGAAAGACACCGAGGATGACGTGGAAGGCCACGTTGACGACTGTCCAGATGATTGTCTTTCCGAAGACCGCGTAGAAATCCGGCTGCGAAGGCTCCGTGAAGATCTTGATGAACTGCCTGAATCCGATGAACTGCCAATCCCGGATCTTGTTGAGATTCATGTTCCCAAAAGCGAGCGCCACGTTGTACAGAAACGGGTAGAAGACCACTGCCGCCAGGAGAACAAACGACGGAATCACGAGAAAACCGATGAACTGCTTCGTTCTGTCCGTGTTCATTCGTTCATCTCCTTGATCTTCCGGAGAGCTTGCGCCTGCATATCTCGGGCTGCCTGTTCAGGGGTCCTTGCGCCTCCCATAACTGCCTGGTAGCTCGGCCTCATCGCATCCCATACGGCTCGCATTTGAGGAACGACCGGCATAGGTTTGCCATGAGTAATTTGGATAAGCGAGTTCTGGAGAATTTCGTTTGAGAGAATCTCAGGGTGGCGGTACAACGACCGGCGTGTCGGAGCAGTGTTCAAGGCCTTCGCCGTCTCAAGCTCACATTCTTCCGACAGGAGATACTTGAGGAGATCCAACAGGAGAGGAATCTTCTCCTTGTCCACATTGACGTTCATCGAGTATCCCTTCGGTGAGGTCATAGGCGCGCACCAGAGGCCTGTAGCAGAGATCCTTGGCAATGGGGCAACCCCGATATCAATTCCTTTCTGAGCATATCCAGCCCAGGACCAATCCCCGTTGATCAGCATGGCGGCTTTCCCGTCCTTGAACAGGGCATCGGCAATCTCATAGTCTGCCTCGTTGGGGACGATCTTATCGTCATCCCGAAGTTGCCGGATGAAGTTCAATGCATCCACCATCGACTTGTTGTCAAGCGTGGGAGTCACTCCATCCTCGCCGAACACCCATCCGCCAAAACCTGTATAGAACGGAATGAAGAAAAACGGCTCAGTGTAGTTCCACGTTATCCCGTACACATTAGGGCGGCCGGCAACGTAGCCGTATTTCGCTTGAATTGCTTTGCTCAAGTTTATTAGTTCTTTGTCAGTTGTCGGAGGCTTCTGAATATATTTCTTGTTGTACACGAGCGCGAGATGATTTCCAATCTTGTCAGCGATCTGGTAGAGATGGCCTCTATATCGGAGCAGCGCCGTCGAATCGAACGCTGAAAGGTACTCCTGAGAAAACAGATCCTCCAACGGCCTGATGCTTTTCGTGGCTTCGTAGACACCTACAGGGTCAGAGGGACCGTAGACCAGGTCCGGCCCTTGCCCTGCTAACGCGCCAACAACATAGGCACTCCGCAACATTTCTGTTTCTTTGAAAAGCTCTTCGATCTTGATGCCTGGATGGGCTGCCATGTAGCCGGCGAGCTGGCGATGGAGAATGACCTGCTCGTCGGGTCTCATCTGGTGCCAGATCACAATTCGCCGGGGGTCATCAGGCTTCCGTCCGCACCCAACCATTGCCAACACTAGCACGCTCCAGCCCAAGAGGACTACTACTGCGACCAACTTGAATCGACTCTCAGTATGCAACCATAATTCCTTAATATGTAAGTAGATAATACGATTCATATCTTGCCGAATCTATCGATTACAACCTGCTTTGTGCCGGGGCTGCTGCTGATTTTGAATTTCCTGTTTGTGATCGAAAACTCTTCACCGGGGACCCAATTTCCCTCAGTGCCGCTATTTGTGTACTTGTATTCAACCTCGACTCCTGCTGGCAGCCGGACCTCTATCGTCCATGTGCTGTCATTCGCGGTGACGTCGCCATGCGTTCCGTCATCGAACAACTTGACCTTATTCGGGATCCAGTTCCCCAAGACTTCCTGGTTGCCGACAATATAAACAGATTTTGGGATTGAGATGCCAGTGCAATTCACTTGGAATACGACGTTTACCAGGTCATTCCGGCTCTGCGACATCGTTCCCTGGTTGCCTTTGTTCGAGTCTCCCCCGTCTACTATGATGGGTTGGAATTCGCGCTGAGGCATTTTTCCATTGGCAAGGCGGGCAAACCTGTAGATGTTCTCCAGGTAGGTCAGGAAGGCGATGTCGAAAGGCTTGTCCCCTCCAGGTGCCAGTTGATCATCTCCGTACCACCAAAACCAGTCAGATCCCTCCGCCGCATACATCGATTCCCATGCTTTAAAAGCAAACCATGATGGAGCTCCCTTCTCCGGTGGAGCTGCTTTGGGGTCCGGTTGTTTCAAGCCAGAATGCCCGAGATCATTCCGCGCTGTCAACAGGTAGCTCCACGCGAGGTTCTCCTCCACCTCTCCGATCCATGTGTCGTAGTTTGCGTTGATCCACGAACCCGGCCACAGCCATGTGATTTTCTTCATTGACTCGACAGGATGTGCCGCGATACCCCGGGAGGGATTTCCGTCAACATACTCTGTCACTGTTGTGGTCGTCACCAATTTCGCATCATAGAGAGCTGAGAGCTTCCGGTAGAGAGCGCTCTGGAATTCCTTGCCGTCATTATCCAGCCTGTACCATTCCCACGCATTTTCTCCATCAAGGATGACCGTCAGCAATCGATCCGGTTCATCTGCTTCGGGGACGTATTGAAGAATGCTCTTGATGAAATCGTCAGCCGCATCCTCTCCTTTGTGGTTCTGATAGACGAAGCCGATCTTGTCCGAGAGTTCTGTATCCCGAAAGACCACTGCCACCGGAGCCTTGGCCCCCGTCGCGGAGAGCGAATACGGATAGTACTTCTCATGGTTTTCCGACTTTGACCGGACAAGATTCTTTTCGTCTGTGGCAATCCACTGAATGCCGTGCGCTGCGAATACGGCAGTCACGTCGTGGGCCACGGCCCCTTCCGCCGGCCACATGCCACTCGGGTCTACACCGAATTGTCTCTTGTAGAACTCAACTGCCATCGCAACCTGTGCATCGGCATCCTCTGGGAAATGGAAACGCGGAGACATCGAATCATTGGGCTGACAAAGCTTCGCCAGATCGGTGTCGTAGATCAGGGGCAAAATGGGATGATAAAAGGGTGTCGTAATGACCTCCACCTGCCCCTGATGCGTCGTTGGGTGATACATCAGTTTCTTGTGAGTCGGGATGACTGCTGCCAGAACTTTATATGTTTCCGCAACGATGCGATTACAGTCATCTTCTGAGATGGTCTTGTTCAGTCTGAATGTGCCATCTGCTTGCTTCGCAACAAGGTCCCGTAGATCAACCGCACCTCCGGTGATCAGATCGACCTTTCCTCTTAGAAAATCCGGATCGAAATTGGCCAGATAGAACCAGAACTTGATTTCCCGACGGTCTTGCTCTGACAGGGCTTCTGCACTTCCATTGCGGAATTTCTCCCGGAGAGCACGATATTCGGGAAACCGTGCAATCACAACGTCACTGACAGAGAATGCATTCCACACATTCGTGAGAAGGAAATTTAAATCGTCCTTCGTGAACTGCGCGGTGGGTTTCAGAGCGAGATCTATCCATGGATCTGTTTTCCCACCGAACGTGGCAAAGTACTTTTTTGAATCCACGCGGTTTTTCCGAAGATCGACGCAAGGCCCCAAGCGCTTCACGTAGTACTCATCCAGTTGGACCATCAAAGAGGAGGTCAGATTGACAGTGAAGTGAATGGCAGGATATTGGGCAATGGTAGCTGCCATGTCGTAATAGTCTTTCGTGCCATGCGTCCGCACCCATGGACCCTTCAACTGATCAGTCCCAGGGTCAAGGTACATTGGCTGATGCTGATGCCAGATGATGTTAAGGTAGAGAGTCTTGTTGTTATGATTGTTGGCTTTCGTAACTGCCATGGATTGGTCTGTTGTACCACCGGCAATCGCATTTCGCCCCAACATGCTGAGTAGCCGCCCATTGCAGCACAATACGAGCAAAGCCAGGACGAAGAGATATTGGGCTTGCACGAACCTTCTTCGAGAGAAATGCAGGTTAGACGTTTTCATCGCCATCCTCATTTGAGAAGGAGCATTCTTTTCACATCCATGAAACTCCCGGCTTCGATCCGCACGAAATAGACCCCCGATGCGCAGGGAGATCCACCTGACCTCAGGGCGTTCCATCGTACTTCATGAGCACCGGCGCCTTGCCTCTCATCGACCAACGTCGAAACCACTTCGCCAAGCAGATTGAAAACCCTGACGCTCACCGAAGATGGGGCAGGCAATTCGTATCTGATCGTTGTCGATGGGTTGAACGGATTCGGGAAGTTTTGAGAAAGCTTATAGTCAGTCGGCAAGTCAGCTTTGCCGTCCTCGTGTACTCCGACCAGGAGAGGCAAACTCAGCCGTTTGATTGAATCTGAGAGAATACAGACGAGACTCCCGTATGGGTTGAGCGTCACCTGCAGCTTGAACCCACCATTATAGACCAAAGAATAGCTCGTATCATTGTACAGATCGCTGGCAAAATAGCTCTTTCCATTGGCGTACGAAGTCTCCAATGTCGCCTGCGACAAATTGAGCGATATGAATTGCTGCACAGGACTAAAATTCACCGCAACCACAGCATCGCTGTTGGACTGAGGTCTCACATAGGCATACACCAGGTCGCTCCCTGAGGCCAGCCTGTTGAGTTTCTGTGAGGAGAACGACGAATACTGAGCTCTGATCTGCGCCAGACGTTGGTAGTGCGGCATTAGCACGCTTTTGCCTTGAGCATTCCAGTTGATCACTCCCCGTGTCCGTTGATAGAAGTCTCCTATTCCCAAACCGTAGCCAACTTCCTGTCCGGAGTAGATCAACGGCATACCCGGAACCGTGAACAACGTCGTGGCCATCGGCATTGTCCGCTGATACGTTCCGTAGTTTGCCAACGCAACAATGCGTTCTTCGTCGTGGTTTTCCATGAATCGCATAAACGAGGCGTTCGGCCCAGGGTAGAAGTTGCTGTTGTAGTATCGGGCGTGCAGAGCCTCGACCCCTCCATACTCAAACAAAAACGGTTTGATCGCTCCGCCATAGAGACTCCAGTCATATCCTGCGTCTACGCCGCCACTCCTGTCCGCGAAGATCACCTCTGTTCCTGTACCTGTTCCGTCGTCTTCTGCAAGCAGAAAGAGATCCGGTTTCATTTTCTTGAGAGCCTTCCGGACGGGAGCCCCCATCTCCAGTTCATTCCCCGCACCTCCTCCCGCCCTTCGATGCGGTCCCCAATATACATCGAAGCGATAGCCATCAATGTCGAATTCCTTCACCCACCATTTGTAGACCTCGATCATATAGGACCGGGCATCAATATCAGACCAGTTGTAATTGAGCAACTGATCCGAAAATCCGGAGTAGTAGTAGAATCCATCGGCAGTTGAGCTCTGACCCAAACCATTCGTGTTGTGCGGGATGTACGAATGCTGATAGAAATTCCAGTACGGTGAATTCTCCCGGAACTCCTTCGCTTCCAGAACAAAGGGATGCTGAAAACTCGTGTGATTCGGCGTGACATCAAGGATGATTTTGATACCAAGTGCATGAGCTTGCCGGACAAACTCCTTGAAGTCGTCGTTCGTTCCGTATTCCGGTGCGACTTTCAGAAAGTTCTTGATATTGTAGCCGGGGCCGGTCCGATTGTTGATCGGATACGCGTTCTCCATGATCGGCATCAACCAAATGATGTTCACACCCAGGCTCTTCAGGTACGGCAAATATCCCTGTGCCGCTGCAATAGTCCCTTGTGGGGTCATCGACTTGAAAAACATCTCATAGAGTCTCCCCTGTCTGACCCATTGGGGAACGGTCGCCCTCGTCGAAGTCTGGAACCCACCCCCTGGAGAGATGGTGAAGAAACTACGCGTGGTGTCTTTATTGCCATCAGGATCTGTGGCAATGAGCGTGACGAAGTACTCCCCGGGCACCGGTGGCTTTGAAACAAAAACCTGGGAGCCCGTAGCACCAACAACATCAGGCAAAGGTTGTGGGTTGCGGTCATCCACGAACCATTGATAAACGAGTTTCTGTGTCTGCCCTGAGTCAGGATCACTCCCTTGAGCGCTGAAGACAATCTTGGATCCAATATCGACGAAACTCATATCTGCATCAGGCGCATGGTTGACCGAATATGTGAACGAGACCGGATCGGATGTTTGGATTGTTCCCTGCTTGTCACGCACGACCGCCGTAAAGGAATTGATACCCTCTCGAAGCTGAACCGTCAAGCTAAGTTGTCCTGCCGATGCGGTTGTGCTCAGAGTATCAACCGCGTTGCGGACTATCTTCACGTCGTGGATCGAAGTGTCCTCCACAATGCCATACAACGCTCGCTGAGAGTTCCGGGTCGTGAAATTGTCAAGATTTGTGATCTGCACAAATCCAGCCTGGACAAGAAACGATGCGCTGTCGGAGACGCCTGCGGCGGTGAGCCACATGCTATGCGAACCGTTCTGAATCCGATCCGGGATCCGAAACACGAGTTGTTGAGTTGATGGATTGTAGTAACTACCCAGCCCGGTGTAGATTCGTGCGTCGACCTTCAAAACGATTGTCCCTGTGTCGATCTGGCTGCCGAACTTTGGAAACAAATATGCCCAGACAATCGGATTCGAACTTCGCGTTGCCCCCGTGACCTGGTTCGGAACGAACTGGTAGATTGTGGGATTTGTGACGTAGAGATAGGAATTGCCGGCGTCGCCCGGATTCGTTCGTGGATTCAGCGGATCTGCCGACCACCTTGTGCCATCCTCACAGAATTTGTATTGGTATGCCCCAGCGATCCCTCTTGGAGGCGTCCCCACAAAACCGATTTGCAGTCGCACGGTCTTCGTCCACACCCCAGTGACGGGATCACGCGTCATAAGAGAGGGATCATTCGGGGGGATCACCCCGCTATTGTTGTGTCCCCAGCTATTGAATTCCCCCGGCAGAAAGACGACGCTGGGTAAACTCTTCGTTGCCAAATACCTAAATGTCACATCTACGCTGTCTTGTGCCGCGCTCACGTGTACCAAAAGGAACAGGAAGCAGATCCAGAACCACGAGTATAGTCTCATCATCATGCTTGATCAGAATACGATTTGTTCAGACGGAGGTGTGACATTTAACCATTCGATTTGCGGATCAACAAAAGGTACAGCGAACATGCGCCCGCCAAAACCAATGATTCTAAATGTCATCATTGGCGTCGGCGTCACTTCCAGTTTCATCAGTCGATCCTGATAGATGTCGAAGCCCCTCGCAGCCCCGACCTGGGCGAGAAACAAGGTCATCGTGCGCTTCTCTTTCATTCGGAACAGTTCTTTCTTCGCCGTCGCTATCCTCACGGCCAATGTGGTATCACTCCCTTCACCTTTGGTTTCCTTCGAGAGAAGTTCGAAGTAGACAAATCCCGTTGAATCCTTCAAGGGTCCGTAGCGCTGCCCAGGAACCATCTGCCATGCAAGTTCCCCAATTGGCGAACGCTCGAATATCGGGAAAGCGTCAGAGATCCCCTTGCGTTGACGCAGGTCGGGATCACTGCACCAACGCGTGATGACCTCTTCCATTCCCTTTCCGTTCTCCAGTTCGTTCAAGGCTTGCTGCATTTGATCAAGCGTTGAGGTTTTCAACTCCCGAATCTTCACACGAGGAACAACAATTGCAGAATCCGATCTCTTCAAAAATGACATCGCCTCTGCATCGGAGACGGAGATTTGCCGCTTCGCGATTAGTTTCATCCACTGCGCCAAGAAGCTCTGATACCACATATCCAGTTGCTCTCGCACCTCGGGATATTGGTCGAGACCACGACGCAAAGCTTCCTGAGC
>JAPLFP010000352.1 GCA_026390585.1 Ignavibacteriales bacterium
TACCGTAACGCCCCACAACATTTCTTTGTGGTGCATCATGATTGCTCTGCCGATCGTCTCGTCTAACAAGGCAGTGGTGATGCCGCCGTGCATTCTCCCCGGATAGCTTTGGTGACCGTCGGAGGGCTTGAAAACGCACACCAGCTCTTTATTCTCCAGTTCATAGAATGATGCCTTCAGGCCGTACGGATTCTTCAATCCGCACACAAGACACATTTTGCTGTTCTGCTGTTTTCCTGTTACGTGGTGATGCGCCAAGATGCTCTCCTGTTCTTAGCTTTATGCAACTGGGATCTATATCGCTTCTTTGATGTCGCCGCCGGTTACAGTCCTTACAAATTCCTTTGACAAAAACTTGGCTGCTCCGAGTTTTGTCAGTGCTTTCAGTTCTCTGAAAAGGTCCTTGTCAACTGTTGTGAAGTTGAGACAGGCTTTTCCCTGCATTCGTTTCTTCAATGCCGGGGACATGGCTTTTGTCAGCTCGGGGAAGCAATACAACGCCATCAGGTGAAAGCTGACGTATGCTTTCCCGGTTCGCACGCCTCCGAAGAATATCGGATGCTTGTTCTTCATGATGACGTTGGTGTCGAGGTAGATTCCCGTCTCGCTCTCAGAGACCACATCCAGTTTCTTCAGATACGGCTTGAAGATCGATTTGAGCTGTCTTGCGACAGCGTTGAATTCTTTCTTGTCAGCCATTGCGTTTTCCTCTTTTCTCGGTGCAGTCACCCCTTTGGAACTGGAGCAAAATAGTTTAAAATGGATGGAGTTTCAAGCTTAGGATTTGCTCAATGAGTCTGTCGTTGTAGTTGTGTTCCCCGAATCAATCCCGATCCAATGTCGCCATCTCAGATCTTGATTTCCATCGAGACAAAGTCAATGCCGTCTTTTCTCTGCAACCCACTTGTCGCACGGAAGCCCAATCGTTTATACGCCTCGACAGCATTCGGAGATGAGTTTACCGTCATGGCTTTGAGGCTGGAGATGTGTGCTCTGCATAAGCGCAGAACCTCGAGAAGAAGCATTCTCCCGATTCCGTTTCTCTGAGACTGACGCTCGACAAACAGGAGCGAGAGATGGTTGAAGTCACGAACTTCCGCTGCTCCGACAAGCCTGCCCTCCAATTCGGCGACGAGAATCGTATGACCGGCGCCGGCTCGCTCACGCATGGCCGCAGCCTGGGAGTACGAGTGAAACACTTCTATTCCTTCCGCGATGTAAAGAGGTGCAACGTCGAGGTCGAAAACTCTCAGGACGAGATCTGACACTTCCTGGTACTCATCCGATCTCGCAGGCCTGATTTGCATTCGTTCAATCATGATGAGTGTCCTCCAAAGAGGGGGGAGGGATCGCTACGGGGTTTCCGGGGCGCTCTGAGCAAGATGGGTATTGACGAGCACCTGGCCATGGTCGACGATGACTGTATCGCCGGGAGAGAGTCTTTCGTAGGCTCTGCGGTTGACCATGAGCCATTCGTTGCGGATGACGACATCTGCGTCCAAGCAAGGGGTAAAGTGATAGAAAGTGGAACCATCTGTAGAATCCTTCCCTGCCTGCGTGGGTGGCACGCTCGTTTGGTAACAGTCTGTGACGATGACAGTATGAGTGCCGAGCTTTGCTTCGACGCGCCCGAGCAGCAAGTTGTTTGATCTACTGCAACTCGATATCAACATGAGAAGAGACACGAGCGTCATGGCGATGGTGGGATTGGGGTTCATGGAGAGCAGTCCGTTCGGTTTCTGGAGCAGGGCCACTACATTGCGCTGTGGGAAAAATGAGAGTTTCCTACTTCTTCCGTCGGGCAACTGCTTCAATGTATCGTGTAAATGATTCTGGCTTTCCTGGAGGGGCAACTTCAAAAGTGATTGCGATCTTGTCAGTGCCCGCTTTTGTGTTTGTCAATCGAAAGCGTGGCGTTGAGGGCAACGCATCGCTCACAAAGACGATGGAGTTGGAATCGCTGGAAACCGCCACGCTATAGTTGATGACGTGTTGCTCATTGTCGAAGTAGATCGCCCGCGTTTTCCCGCTTTCCTGGTAGACAATCATCAGATCGTCGTGTGTGAAAGCCGGCCGGTCCTTCGTGACTGGATAATTCGCGTAGTTCTTCCTAACCAAGACAGTATTCTGAAGATCGATGGAGAAAGTGAATCCTCCGGTGGCTTCTCCGGGCGCTCCTGTGCCTTCGCCAACCCAGTCCCCAATAAGGAACTTGAACGCATTCCAATTGACTGCTGGCGAAGTCTGTTGAGCCAATGACGCGACCGTGGACATGGAAACAAGGACAAAGAGGATCGCGGACCATACGGCAGTCTTCCGACAGGTGCGTGAATTCGAAGCTCGAAAGATTGTCATACTTAGTTTACTCCTTTGGACGAGGATAAGTTGTAGGAAAGAACCAGTTTTGGTAATCGTTCCGTCTATCGGAAGGATTGCTTCGCTTCACCGGGTCTATAAGGGCGCATGGCGAACGCCGACCACAGATTATCAATGGAGATGAGAGTAATCCACTTGAGATCAGCTTTCTGCAACACGTCCCAACCTTTGTCGCGTGTGAGGTCGGTTTGAGTTTTCGAAGTACCTTTTGGAAATGAAATCCACAAGATACTTTCTGGTTTGAGGGATTGAATGGCCCGAGGTGAAATCCTCTCGAGCTCAGCCTTGTTTTTGACAAAGATCTGTATCCAATCGTGCTTTCCCTTCAGATCTGTCGACATAGTGACGCCGGTAGGTAACGGCGAGAGTTCCTTCAGGTAGTTAGCCGGAGCAGCAATGATTGCTGCATGTTGTCCCGGCTTGAGTTTCAGCTTGGCGGCGAGTGGGTTCGTTGCTATAGGCTTTTCGATTGATTTCAAGACTTCGGGTATTTGACAAATGTGTCGTTCCGCATATCCTCGGGTGCAACCCTCAGCTCTACTTGCGCGTTCATGACGCGGGTCCGTACCGAGCGACCGGTTTCATTTACTCTCGGGCAATTCGCAAATCAGCGGTCGGCAAGAACCGTGGCGGCTTGCGATGCTTCGTCGCCTGCTCGAATGCATAGGCGATCTTGATGAGCGTAGATTCGCTCCATGCCCGCCCGAAGAAAGAAATGCCCACGGGCAGGCCGAAAACAAATCCCGCCGGGACGGTGATACTTGGATAGCCTGCTATCGCCGCAGCCATCGTGCTGCTTGAGAGAAAATGATCACCGGTGACGAGATCCGTGACCCAGGCCGGACTTTCACTTGGCGCAACAAGTGCATCGAGCTTGAATTTGTCCATGATCGCGTCGATTCCTTCGGTTCGTGCAAGCCGCAGATTGTTATCCCGGGCATCGATGTACTCTTTCTCCGTCAGCGGTCCTTTCGCCTCTGCCTCAATGAAT
>JAPLFP010000268.1 GCA_026390585.1 Ignavibacteriales bacterium
GGAAGAAGCTGATTGAAATGGGGGAAAAGGGTGTCCCGGTGAAAGACCGCCTTTTTGGCGATGGCTCCTACCTGCGCCCCAATTTCTTTCAACCCTATCGATGCAAGAATGTGCTCGTCGCGGGTGTGACATTCAAGAACTCCCCAATGTGGTTTCTGAATCCGCAGTTATGCAAGAATGTCTCCATTGTGGGTGTGACGACCGAAGGACATGGACCAAACAATGATGGCTGTGACCCCGAATCGTGCACCGACGTTCTTATAAAGAACTGCACATTTGATAACGGCGACGACTGTATTGCGATCAAATCAGGAAGAAACAACGATGGCCGCCGGGTCAACGTGCCCAGCGAGAATATCGTGATCCAGGGGTGCACGATGAAAGATGGCCACGGAGGCGTTGTCATCGGTAGCGAAGTCAGTGGCAGCGTTCGGAATGTGTATGCCGAGGATTGTTTGATGGACAGCCCCAATCTCGATCGGGTGCTTCGCATCAAGACGAACGCTATTCGTGGTGGTGTCATCGAGAATGTTTTCATGAGGAATGTGAAAGTGGGCCAGGTTGCCGAAGCGGTTCTCAAAATCGATTTCTACTATGAAGAAGGTGATAAGGGACCGTTTACGCCAATCGTCCGGAATGTGGAAATGAAGAATGTGGAATCAGGCAAGAGTCAATTTGGCATCTGGATCCGTGCCTATGACCGCTCTCCGGCGACGAACATCTCGATCGATCACTGCGTTTTCAAAGATGTCGCGGAGCCGAACGTTCTTGACAATGTCAAAGACCTGAGTCTCATCGATGTGCAAACGATCTACCGATCGGATGCAAAGAAAGCAAAGTAGATGCTTCGTGGTTCCTGAAGCATCGGGCAGAGTGTATCAGCAAAGAGACAAATTCTCAAGTTGACCGCTTGTTTGAAAATGGCTAAAGCCCTTTGGGGTTTTGTGGGGGGCAATCCCCTGGCCTGCCCGCCTTCATCCTCCGGACTACGGCGGGTAAAAAGGTCAGGGCTATGACCACGTCCTTTAGGGCGTGGCCGTAAATCTCAACCAATATTTTCCGGGGTTTTAACCCCTTCCGAAAAGCAGTCAACTTGAGTCAGATGATCAAGTGAAAGGATGCACAAATGACAAAGTCCAGGCTGAGAAAGAAAGCGGGCGTTCTTCTGTTTGTCGCTGTGGTGATGATTCTGGCGTGGAGCACGCTCTCGGCGCAAACCGCGGGAAAGATCTCGGGGAAAATCACAGACCAGGAGACAGGTGAACCGCTCGTCGGTTGCAATGTCGTGGTCGTTGGGACGCTGATGGGGGCCTCAACGGATCCTGACGGCACGTACTTCATCATCAATATGCCGCCGGGGAAATTCGAGGTGGTGGCTTCTCTTTTAGGATATCAGAAGGTCCTGCAGCAGGACGTGATTGTGAACTCGGGCAAAACCACGACGGTGAACTTCAAATTGAAGTCGTCAGCCTTGCTTCAACAAGAGGTGGTGATTCAGGCGACGCGACCTGATGTTCAGCCCGAGAAAACGTCAACCAGCACGGTGGTTCGTCCTGAAGATGTGGCAAGCCTCGCAGGTATGAGAGATATTGGCGACGTCATAGGATTGGCCGCAGATGTGACCGATGGGCATTTTCGTGGCGGCCGTGCCAATGAAGAATACTATATGCTTCAGGGAATGGGCATTGTCAATCCGTATGACGCGAGCGCAGCGTTCAGACCCATTCTAAGCGCAGTTGAAGAAATTGAGGTCATCACCAGCGGATTCGGCGCTCAATATGGAAATGCTCAATCCGGGATTGTGAATATCACCATGAAGGAAGGAAAGCCGGACAAGTGGAGCTCAAGGTTTGAAGTGCGCGCGCGCGCGCCGGGGCTGAAGTATTTCGGACCGAGCGTCTATGACCAGAGCGCGCAGCCGTATCTGCGGAAACTCGCCGATCCGAACTTCTGGAGAAACGGCGATGCAACAACCGCCAACAAGGCGATAGTGGGGTGGACCCCGACAAACTACCGGGGCGATTCGACGGTCATGATCCAATTTTCACAGGCTCTCTGGAGAAGCGCGACAGCCAGAGATTTGAACACTAAGTACTGGACGTCGCAGATCGATTACACTGTTGAAGGTGCCTCCGGCGGTCCGCTCGCCCCGGGTGTAACGATGTTTCTTGCTCTTCGGTCGAACATCGAGAATTCCATCGTACCAACAGAAGAACCGAACAAGCAATACCAGTTGATGGGGAATGTTGCGTTCAACCTGGGTGCAGGCGCTGCGCTGAGGTTGAGTGGCGGCTATCAGTTTGAATCCGATAATATCTTGGGTGGCGGCACCTCGTTCTATCAGTGGATGTGGGATCGGATTCTTGGAATATCATATCAGGAGAGAACCAATGCTCAGCTGGGCGCCCGGTTTACTCAGGCAATTAGTCCGAGAACATTCTACGAGATCAAGCTGAACATGCTCGGCACAACCAACAGGCTCGGCACCTCTCCCTACTATGATGTCATAACGGATGCCGTCCGGGGCACGGAGACAGGAACCGCTATCGTAACCCGGGCCATGAACTTCATGTTCTACCAGAACATGACGGGAAAAACGTTTTTCTATCTCGGTAACAATCTCAGCAACTTCAACGACGAACGAACCTTCACTGCTTCGCTGGACGCGTCGTTCACAAGTCAGGTCACCAATTCACATCTCGTGAACGCCGGCATTCAAGGCAACTACTATCGGCTCAATGTCAACGACATCGGGAGTATCGCCTCAAAAGGAAGCATCAGCGTGAAGAAGTTTTCAGGCGAACCCTATGAGCTGGCATTGTATGCCCAGGACAAAATGGAATTCGAAGGTATGATTGCCAATGTCGGGCTGCGATGGGACTTGTGGAATTCCAACAACTACTATTACTTCGATCAGTTCGATCCGTTTGTTGTACGCGATTCTCTCGGCAATCCCACACTGAACTACAGTGCAGATCTTGCCCCGAAGGTGAAGGCGAAGCCGATTGGAAGACTGCAACCACGTGTCGGTGTCTCCTTTCCTGTATCGACAACGACGGTCTTTCACCTGAACTACGGGACGTTCATGCAACGGCCTTCGTTCCAGAATGTTCTCGGGACAACCCAAAAAATGCCGCCTCCGCCTTCTGCTCCTTCCGTCAGCAGTCTGGGTAATCCAAGACTCAATCCTCAGGTAACGAACCAGTACGATATTGGCGTGATGCAGGGGTTGGGACAAGGATTCACTCTTGACGTCAGCGGATACTACAAGGACATCAAGGATCTGATCGATCAAGCCGTCTTTACAAATCTCTCGACAGGAACAAGCTACTTCTCGTACTTCAATCGAGACTATGCAGATGTGAGAGGTTTCCGCATATCGCTTGCCAACAGGAGAGGTGCTCTGACAGGATCGATTAACTATCAGTTTGGCGTGGCCACAGGGAAGAGTTCTTCAGCATCCAATGCTCCAGTGTCAATTACCAAAGACCTGTCGGGAAATGTTTCGACGGATGCCGTATCGAAGGTCCCCGTCAAAGATGTTCTCCTGAATTTTGATCGCCCACATAATCTCATTGTCAACCTTGCCTACATGACGTCGGACCAGTTTGGCCCGCAACTGCTGGGAGGTTATCCGCTTGCCAGTATCATCGTTTCGGCGAATTCATTTGCACGAAGCGGGCGGCCTTACACGTCACCGGACAATGCGAACAACGTAAACGGCCTCCGGTCGCCGGCGGAATACAACACCAATGTCAGAATGTCAAAGACGATCAGGAATTTCTTTGGCGCCCCGGCAACATTCTACGTGGAGATCTTTAACGTCTTCGACAACAAGATCTACAACTACAACTATCTCTTCAGCACGGCAAATAAGATCGATCAGAATGCTGCGACAGCATCGTACGCACACTACGCTTTCAATGACCAAGCTCGTGGTGTTCTCTACTGGGATGAGCAGAATACTGGCAGTGCATTTGCGGAGGATCACTCATTCATGCTGTACGACAATTCCCCGCGGTCATTCTATATCGGTCTTTCTCTTGAATTTTGAAAAAACACAAAACTATTATGCGGGAATCTAACATGAAACAACTAACAGTTCTTCTCCTCATGGTGGTTGTGTTGTCGTCTGTGGCATTGTCGCAGCGTGACTTCAAGACGCACACGCGCAGCATGCTTCGACAGACGATCTATAACACCGGAGAAACAGGCAGAGCGCTTGAAGCGAGCAATTCGACAACCATCGGATTGCCGGAGGGGACCTCTTCCATGGAATGGCCGCCCAACTCACGGCAGACGTTGAACCAAATCATCTATTGGGGACATCAGAATTCGTTCGGTGGCGGGCTGCTGTTTCAGGCAAAGATCAACGGAACGTACGTACCGAAAGCCTGCGGCGGAATCACGGATGGTTCTGGCAACGCTACGACAATAGCCGGCATCTACGTCATGCCCGGGAGCATTACACGAACGGAAAACTATCCGGTATTGGCCGACGGTTCGCTCAATACCGCATACAATCCGAATGAAGCCGAAGAGATCATCGTCTCAAAGTACACCACCACCGCTCCCATGAATCTTTCGATTACGCAGACCAGCCGGGCGTGGAGCTTCCCGGGGTACAATGCCTTCATCATCATCGAATACGATATCGTCAACAATGACCCCGTTTATGATTACACCGATGGAATGGTGATGTTCGAGAATGCAATCGCCCCATCGGCGTTTGGCTTGCAGCGAAGATACGGACTTTGGAACGAGTCGGCGAGCACCACACGTTCGAGGGAGGTCTATGCACGCTACAATTTTACGCGCTACTTGACCTATGTGCACGGCAGAGATGGATTCCCCGATCCGACGTATTTCAACCTCTGGTCGGGCGATGGAAACCGAGGCGGGTTAGACGGCCCGCAGGCGGTTGGTTTCATGGTGCTCCATTATGATTACGATCATCTTCAGTTGAAGAGCCAGACGTTGTACACGCTCACCGATTCAGCTCGGGTATGGGATGCAAACGGCAAGTTCCTGCAGCCATACGGCTCTCAAGTGATTCCTAACAGGAACGTGGATCTCAGCGCTGCCCGCGCCATTTCTTACGGATTGACCCTGTCATCCCGTACCTACTCGGGGTTTGATTTCAAGTCGACGACAGCGTCGGCGAAGACAGATTCTACAAATTGGGCGACGTACTACTCGCCCTCCAAGGCAACGGATGCTGCGACGAATCAGACTCTCATGGATTATTGGCAAGGACGCCCGAGACCGAGAGCGCTGAGTGCTAATGGCTACACTCAGACAACGCTGCACTACACTTCGTTTGGGCCGTATGTCTTCGCAAAAGGTCAACATCTCAAATTCTCTGTCGCAGAGGTTGTCGGATATGGTCCCGGCGTAGCGGCGGATACTGTTTTCAGGGATGCGGGTGGAGCCACGGCGTCCGTACGACAGTTTTATGAGCCAGTCACAAGTTGGTACGATTCGGTGAGCTATCCCGGGTTGTCTGGAATCGCAGGCGTGAGTTACATGGGCAGCGCCTACTTGAAGAACAATGCGCACAAACTGCCATGGTTCGTATCGGGAAAAATATCGAGCGCAGATCCGTCACCTGTCATTTCGCTACGCGATGTCGCTGACCGCGCTATTCAGATGTATACGGGCAGCGACTTGGTCAATTACAACAAGATTCAACTCAAGCCGGAAAACACTCTGGCGACCGGGGCCTACGGCACGACCAAGACGTATATCCCAATTCCCGCACCGGCGTTGTTCGTATTCGACGCAGCGGATGTCAAGAACAAGATTGTGTGGGGACCACAGGTCGAAGGATTTACCAACCTTCCGAATGTGCAATCGGCGAAAGCCGCGGGGCGAATCAAGGCGGGTTTGAGTCACTACATCGTCTTCAAGTCTCCTGAAGGCTTGGGACCATGGCTTCGAGTCGACAGTGTTGGCATTCGCGATCCTCGCTACTACAACAAGGATACGGAGTATCCCAATCAATATGTCTATCGTGATTTGGCGAGTCTCTTGAGCGAGAACTACTACTACGCGGTCATTTCGATCGACTCACTCGGTGGGAAGAGTGGAATGACCAATATCACCTACCATCCGACGCAAAAGGGAGCTGTCGCGCAACTGGGCGGCAAGCTCTATGTCGCTCCCAATCCCCTCATTCTCTCCAGCAATTTTGGAGGGTCGACCAGAGAAGGAGATATCAAAGACAAGATCGGTTTCTATGGATTGCCAAAACGGTCGACGATCCGGGTGTTCTCGTACAGCGGCCAGCTGGTCGGGACAGTTGAACACAACTCGAACACGTACTCTCACGAGTGGTTCCAGATCTCAAGAAATAGTCAACGGATTGCGTCGGGCGTCTATTTCTACATCGTCGAAGATCTTGACTTGGGCACAAGGGCTACGGGAAAATTTGTCATTATTCATTAAAGGATATGAGAACAATGAAGAACATTACTCGAACTCTCTTGCCGTTTTTTGCGATTCTGTTGTTCTCATCGAGTGCGCTTTCGCAAAAAGTCGGCAGCACCTCCATGCAATTCCTCAAAGTCATGCCTTGCGCCCGTGCGACAGCAATGGGCGACGCCTACACTGTCCTGGCCTCAGGCGCGGAGGCTGTCTTCTGGAATCCCGCTGGAGTCGCATTATCAGAAAAGCGGGAACTCTCGATGACGTACCTGAAGTGGATTTTCGATACACAACAGGGTGCGCTTTCTTTTGCTGCCCCCCTCGGAAACATCGGATCCGTGGGCGTGCAGCTGCAATATGTGGACTTTGGAGAGATTCCGGAAGCCATATGGTCATCGCCTTACAAAGATGATATTGGCTACCCGGGGCTTACCGGCAACACTTTTCACCCGTTCACGTACCTCATCGGTCTGACATACGCAAATCAGATCACGGACAAGTTCTCGACGGGACTCTCGGTGAAGTTTGCCCGGGAATCGCTGTACGATGGACAGACGGTTCGTGCGATCTCGAGCACCGGTGATACAACAACAGCGAACACCTGGGGTGATGGACTGATCTTTGATTTCGGGCTCAATTACAACACGGGATTCCATACTGTCCGGATTGCCGCGGCAATGCAGAATTTTGGAGCGAACGTTCGATTTGCTTCAGAAACAAGCCCGGTTCCCATGGCATTGAGGGTTGGCATTGCGGCGGATCTCATCGGGAACAATGCGCTCCTGCTCTCTAGTGAAGGGAGCCGATTGGGAGTTGCCTTCGATCTCTTTCAGCCCAATGACTACGCCCAACAAGCCCATGCAGGTATAGAGTATGTGTTCGGAGGATTCGTTGCGCTTCGGGCCGGCTACAAGTTTAACTATGACGCAGATGGGTTCACCGCAGGTCTCGGCTTCCAACAGACCATTGCCGACGCGAGGTTTTCGTTTGACTATAGTTATGGAGCTCTCCATTACAATCTTGGAAATGTCCATCGCATAAGCTTAGGAGCGGCATTCTAATGAAACATTCAAACAATACATTCGCTTCCGTGATGCTGCTTTGCCTCGGTTTGGCATACACCCAACCGGTGTTTGCACAGGCGTTTGGCGATCCTTTGACATTCCAGGGATTGAGCCACACAACATCGCAATCTGCAGCAGCACGCGCGGCTGGGGGCATCACCTTCGGCATGAAGAACGACGTCTCATTGATGTTTCTCAATCCGGCGTCGTTGACAACGATTCAGGGACTTCAATTCTCCCTGGGTGGACTGCAGCGATACAGCTATTCTAAACAGAATCAATATTACTCCGGTATACAGGGGACTTCGGCATTTGCTCCACTCATGGAAGGAACAACCGGCTCGATTAGTGATCCGGATACGAACATTTACAAGATCACATATGTCCCGACCCAGGCGGATTCCGTGCAACGACCATTTGATTCGATCGGACCTAACTGGAATAAGTCGAAGGACAAAAGCCTGCCGGTCCAGTTTCTTGCAGCGGTTCCTTTCACGCTTGGCGGGCACCAAATGGTGGGTGGAGTTGGTTTCGTGGAATACGCGAATCTCAACTGGTACTACCAGAATAACAACAGCCTGTCACCGTCGGTTCTCTCTGTCGTCAACGGAACCATTGCCACTGCAACCCTCAACAGTAATCCCTACGCTACCCAATGGTACCAGTATTACCAGCAGCGGGATGGGTCGATCTATGGTTATGGTGGTGCTCTGTCGGCCGTTCTTTCCGAGAAACTGTCTGTTGGTGTGAGCGGCATGATCCTGAAGGGAAGCACCGATGACATAGAAGTGCGCGTCGGACGGGGAAGAATGTTGTTCTTTACCAATTCTCTTCGGCTGGATCGTCCGGGCACGACCAGCTTCACGAAAACAGGAACTTCCGATTACAGCGGCGCGGAGTTTTCCCTCAGTGCGGAATACACGAGTCGCTATTTCAATGTTGGCTTCTCGGTGAAGCCGCCGTCAACCATCACGCGAAAGTTTTCGATGGTAATCTCACAGGATTCAGTCGCTCTATCGAAGAGGTTTCTCTCGAAAATAGACTCCATCCACGTCATCACAAACAGCTCCATGAGCGGTGAAGACAACATCCAGCTTCCCTGGCGGGGAACATTTGGATTTGGATTGAAGCTCAGGGAGAATCTTCGGATCGGTATCAGCTATGAGGTCCGTTCTTACGCATCGGCGCAGTACACCGGTCTCAATGGAACCACGACAAATCCATGGCTCTCGTGTTCCATCCTTCATGTCGGCGGTGAGTACACCGCAGCCTCATGGCTTACTCTGCGAGCCGGGGTAAGCAACTATCAGGAGGTGTATCAGCCGTTGACCGAAGGAATACGAGGCGAGCCTGTCAATTATCCCATCTATGCGATCGGTTGCGGGGTTGCGGTTGGCAATGCTCATCTGAATGTCACCTATGAATATTCGGACATGAAATACGTCGACACATGGTCGAATGCCGTCAGCATTAATCGACAAATCACGAACAGCGTCATTGCCAGTTTCTCGTATGAGATCTCATGGTTGAAGTGATCAGACGAATGGCGTGAGATTTCTGCGTCAAGCATTCAACACTTGCCCGCCCAGGCGATCCTTGCTATCTTGGATTGCCTCTGGCGGGCAAGTCATTTCATACAGTCACCGATCAGCAGATACAATAAAGAGAATATGATGATCAAACGTCGCGGTCTGGCGTATTCACAAAATGCGTCCCGGGTGTTAAGCATTGCACTCACGGTTGTTGCATCGTTGCTCCTGACGCCTTTGCCGAGTCAGGGACAAACTCCCAAGAGAATTCACTGGAACGCCTGCCTCTGGCAGCCAAAAAAGTGGTACTCCGGCAGCGAAGCAATCAGAATTGCAGATAACCTGCTGCTCTATCAACACCCCTCCGGCGGTTGGCCTAAGAACATTGACATGGCAGTCGAATTGGACGCAGCACAAAAGGAACACCTGAAGGCGATCAATAGCCTGGACAGCTCCACCATAGACAATAGCGCCACATACACTCAGCTCCGATATTTGGCGAAAGTGTACAGTTCAACAGCGCTCAATCAATTCAAGAGTTCTTTCATGAGAGGAATTGACTATCTGCTCAAGGCCCAGTACGCCAACGGCGGATGGCCTCAGTTCTACCCGCTGCGTCAAGGCTACTACTCGCATATCACTTTCAACGATGACGCAATGATTGGCACCATGAAGCTCCTCAACGACGTGTCGCATAAGCACTTCGACTTTGCGTACATTGATGAGCAAAGGTGCGGGCAGGCTCGGCGTGCCGTTGAAAAAGGAATAGAGTGCATTCTGCGATGCCAGATACGAATCGGCGGTCAACTCACGGCCTGGTGCGCACAGCACGACGAACACGACTTCTCACCGGCGCAGGCGCGCTCATACGAACTTCCTTCCCTCAGTGGCGAGGAGTGTGTAGGCATCGTGGAGTTTCTCATGATGAGAGAAAATCCTTCGGATGAAATCAAAACCTCTGTGCAGTCGGCGATCACCTGGTTTGACAAAGTTCAAATCAAGGGGATTCGTGTGATTGAAGTGACGGACGTGAAGGGGCCTGCAGGCAGGAATAGAGTCGTTGTCCATGATACTGCTGCTCCGTCAATGTGGGCCCGCTTCTATGACATTGGAACAAACAGAGGATTCTTCTGTAGCAGAAATGGGATCAAGCGCGACAGTCTCTCCCAGATTTCATATGAACGAAGAAATCACTATAGTTGGCTCGGGTATTGGCCCCAACGGTTACTGGAAAAGACATACCCTGAGTGGGCCAAGAAGCACTCGTTGAAAAACGTGCTGCGGTAGAAGCTATCTCAAGAACAGGCGGTGTGCTCCACAGCAAATTCTTCTTTGCGCTTCTCTGCGTCCTCCGCGGTTAGATTCGAACCGCAAAGACCGCCAAGGGGCGCAAAGTGATTCTTGAGAAAAGCTGTGGTAGTCGAATGGATGATCGGAGAGGAAAATGTCGCAAGCCGAAACCATGACCCCTCGTGAGCGGGTCAACAAGGCATTGAATCACGAAGAACCCGATCGCGTTCCGATCGACCTCGGAGGCTTCCAAACGGGCATCCATCGCAAGGCGTACGAAGCACTCCTCAAGCATCTTGGAATTCTCGAGAATGTCCGCCTCCTTGATCCTGTGCAACAGATCGTCATTCCCTCGGAAGCCATCCTGCGGAGGTTTCATGCCGATGTTCGTTATGTTACCGCCCGCGGACCGGAGAGCTTCCTTGGAGGAATTGAGCTGAACGAACGAGGAGGCAGAAGGTGGCACGATCTGCGCGATGAATTTGGTGTTGTCTGGTCGATGCCCGATGATCAGATGCTCTATATGGATATCTCTCATCATCCCCTCGCGAACGCCGGCATCGCGGAAATCGAGTCGTACCCGTTTCCCAACGGAGCAGATGCCACCCGGTTCACAGGTATTCGCGAAAGTGCCCTCGCCTTGCGGCAAGAAACTTCCTACGCTTTATCCAGCGGAATATGCGGTGTGACATATGAAATGTGCTGGTACATGCGAGGCATGGAGCAGTGGTTCATCGACATGAAAGAGAACCCGGCGCTGTGCGAAGCTCTTATCGATCGGACATCACAGTACTGGGTCGACTGGATGACGTTGTTCCTGAATGAAGTCGGTGATCTGCTGGATGTCGTCATGATCGGAGACGACCTGACTGGGCAGTACGGGCCGCTCTTCTCGCCGGATGAGTATCGTGCCCTTGTTCGTCCCAGACAGCAAAGAATCATCGATGTGATTAAGAAGCGGTCGAAAGCAAAGATCTGGTATCACACGTGCGGGGATTGTTCGTTTTTCATCCCGGACCTCATAGACATGGGAATTGACATCTTGAACCCGGTTCAGATCAACACTGCAGGCATGGACCCGGCACGGCTGAAGGCTGAATACGGGAAGGACTTGGTCTTCTGGGGGGGCGGCATTGATTCACAGAAGGTTCTGCCGTTTGCATCGCCGCTGCAGATTCGGGAGGAAGTGAAGAAGAACATCGGGATATTCAAACCCGGCGGGGGCTATGTTTTCAATAGTGTTCACAACATCCAGCCGGAAGTCCCCGCCGAAAACATCATTGCATTGTTCGATGCCGCATACGAGTTTGGCCCCTACGAGCAATGACACCGAACTCCAAGTCATTGCGAGGAGCGAAGCGACGAAGCAATCTGTCCGTGAATAGATTGCTTCGCAGACAACGCTCGCAATGACACGTTACCTTGATGCGTTGCGAGGAGCGGGACTTGGCGTGAGATTCTTTACGCTTCTAAGTAAACAGTCAATGGAACGAAGGGGCGACAATGGATCAATGGAAAACGATTTCAAAGAAAGTCATCCTTCAGGGAAATCGATTCCTCACGGTGGAAAATCACACTGTTGAACTCCCGGACGGCCGTATCATTCCGGACTGGCAGTGGATTATCACACCGGACTTCGTGAATGTCGTCGCGATCACTGAAAATGAACGGTTTCTTTGTTTTCGCCAGACGAAATATGCTGTTCGGGGTACGTCTCTCGCTCCCGTGGGAGGCTACATGGAGCCCGGCGAGGATCCACTGCAGGCTGCGAAAAGGGAACTCCTTGAAGAAACAGGATATGAAGCCGCTGCCTGGACGCCTCTTGGGAGTTTTTCGGTTGATGCGAACAGAGGTGCTGGTGTGGGGCACTTCTTCCTGGCACGAGGAGCGCGACGTATTGCCGAACCGAAAAGTGATGATCTGGAAGAACAGGAGCTGCTTCTCCTGAGCCGCAAGGAGTTAGAGGACGCCGTTGCCAAATCTGATTTCAAAGTCCTTCCCTGGGTTGCGGGAATATTGCTTGCCCTGCAGTCTCTTTCGACGGGGAACAACCGTTCGTTCGAGAAAAGTACTCGCCCGATCTAGTGCCGTTTCCTCCGAAAGAGTCCTTCGGACAAAAAGTAGTATTGTGTTTTGTGACGAGCTTGCCAATGGAAGCGCGCACTAGGAGGTTGCTGAAGAAGCCCGTCATCGACTGAAGTCGACGCCTTTGAAAACACGAAACCCTTCGGGTTTTGTTACAATTGAGCCATCCGATTTATCGGATGGCGCTGCAAAACCGCTTTTCCGCAAGCTGCTAGTGCCTTACTAAATACAAGATCTCTTATTAGAAGTGGCACTAGCCTCCCCATCCGGTCCGTTGACAACGGATCCAAAGAATTGTAGATTGATTTGTGACGACAGGCAGATGAGGGGCAAAACACATCTAACTCAAAGGATCACTTCCATGAAGAGACAACTCTTAGGAATTGCAGTTCTGATGGCCGTTGTCTCCACGGCATCAGCACAGAACTGGTTCAAGGGAAGTCTCGATGAGGCTCTCGCGAAAGCGAAAACGGAGAACAAAAAGGTCCTCGTCGACTTCTTCTCGCCTACTTGAGGTGGCTGTATATTGCTGGGTCAGCAATATTGGGAAAACAAAACCTACCACGACTACTTCAACTCTCACTTCGTCATGTTCCGGGCCGACCGGACGCAAAAGACTGGTGCGGAGACATTCACCAAGTTCAACATCATGGCTACGCCAACAGTGCTGATGCTCGATCCGGACGGATCTGAGGTCGACTGGCATGTTGGCTATGGTCCTCCTGCAGAAAAATTCCACGAGCAAATAGACAAGTCTTTCAGGGGGATCGACACGTACAAATATTACGCCGACTTGTACGCGAAAAACCCGAAGGATGTCAAAACGGTTTTCAACCTGGCCAAGAAATACGACAAGCGTTACAATCAGGAAAAGGCGACGGCTCTCTATAAAGAAGCGATTGCCCTCGATCCTGAAGGAAAACTGGGGACAACGGACTATGGCAAATCGAAGGTGCCGAACACCCAGTATGCCGAGTTCCAAATCGGAAGCCTGGCTCTCTTCGGAATGAAGGTCGATGTTGGTCCCATGAAGGCTTTTCTGACGAAGTACCGCGACGGTGAAATGGCGAAGGCCGGGTACCAGCGATTGGCGTCGTACTATTCGCGGGCTGGGACGCAAGAAGAGGCAACGAAGTTCCTTGATGAGGCTGTTGCCAGATACCCAGACGATCCTTCAATCAACAGTGCGTATGTGCGGAAGGTCATCAGCACGAAGGAAAACGTCGATAAAGGGATCGAACGATCGGAACACATGATCGATCTGGCGATGTACAATCCCGACCCATCGAACGTCAAGGATTTGGCAGAACTGTACTCGCTGAAGGGACAGTTAACGAAAGCGGACAGTGTTTACGGCAAGGACTTCATTGATGGAAGAGTGTCGACGTTCGTGCGCAATGCTCTTCAGTATGCGACCTTCTGGTCGACGCGCAACATGAATACGGAAAGCGCTCTTGCGATGGCGGATCTTGTTGTGAAGCTCAAACCCGAAGATGACTACTACCTCCGTCAAGCAGCTCAAGCCTTTTATGCTTTGAAGAATCCCGAAAGAGCTATGGAAGTGTATGGTCCAAAGTACGCGGAGAAGTACGCAACCGACGCGAACAGACTGATGGGCTATTCAGCGTTTTGGGCAGAGCAAGGGAAGAATCTTGATGGCGCGTTGATGGCGGCGAAAAAGTCGACGGAACTGGCGCCGACGAATCCTCGCAGCTGGAACGCTGTCGCAGTTGTCTATCAAAAACTGAAGAAGCTCGATGAGGCCATCAGGATGATCGAAAAAGCGATGGAGGTGGCCGATGAAAATCAGAAATCGTTCTACAAGAACAAGCTTGAGATCCTGAAAAAGCAGGCGGGCACCATTTGATTCACTAATCGAACGGTTTTGGCGCGAAAGGTGGAGCGTTTCCGGAAAACAGCTCCACCTTTTTCGTTTTCTGCCCTATATCTGCAGGTTCCGGGTATC
>JAPLFP010000225.1 GCA_026390585.1 Ignavibacteriales bacterium
GACATCTAGAAGATGACAGTGACTGAGGCGATCGAATTCTTCGGCCAGCATGCCGATGGCAAACGGGTTGCACAACGCCTGAGGGTTCTCAACGATGTGGGGTTAGGGTATGTCCGGCTTGGACAGCCGGCGACCACACTTTCAGGGGGCGAGGCACAGCGCATCAAACTCGCAAATCATCTTTCGGCATCGGAGTCAGAAGGCCGGGCGTTGTTTATCTTTGATGAGCCGACGACGGGCCTTCACTTTGACGACATTGCCAAACTGCTCAAGTGTTTCAACGCTCTCGTTGAGGCCGGGCATTCCATTGTGGTGATCGAACATAACATGGATGTCGTGAAGTGTGCGGATTACATCATTGATCTTGGTCCGGAGGGGGGTGAAGCCGGAGGGAAAGTCATTGCCACGGGAACCCCGGAAGAAGTGGCGAAGGTTTCTGCCTCGTATACGGGCAAGTTCCTGAAAGAGTACCTGTGATTCCTCTAACTTGAGAACTCGGTCCCACGCTCAGTGTGGGAACGCACCCTTGAGGTGATCGTCACCCCGCGTGGCTTCCATCGCTAACTCCCACCGATATTCCGCGATCTTGTCTCGACTGACTATTCCGACGATCTCTGTCCGCCGTGTCGCCTTCCGAGTGACCTGAAACCACCTTCCCGTCTAGGTGACTCGAATCACATCGGGATAAGTGTCAGCCTAGTACCTTGGAAATGAAATTCTGGAGCACTTTGTAGGTTCATAGAGCACAGGGGAGGCTCTATGGGCTTTGAAGTGCTTCAGCTGTTTTGGAGCCGGACTCCACAAAATGAAAAAGCGCACTCAAGGTGCGCTTTTCGCTTCATGGAAAGGTCAGATCAAATGAGAGAGCCGAAATTCAGCGTAATGTAGAATCCTCCGAACCTCGTGATCTTGGAATATTCCATGCTCTCGATGCCTGGAGCATAGGGAATATAATAGTAACGGAAGCTGACGCCCGTGAGGGTTCCTGCGTTCATGCCGAAGTACGCACCCGCACCGATGTAGGCCCCGAAAGTGAGCTTCATCTGAGCCTTCTTCAAGCTGCTGAAGAAATCAACTTGGTCATAGTAGGTATATGTGCCGAGGTAGGGATCGTTCACCGTCGTCGGAGTCGCGTAGGGTGCAACCATGATGATCGAAGGTCCCAGTCCGGCGCTGAGGTAAGGGCGGAAATTGTCGGCGATCGTCTCGCTGAACAGCCGATATTGTATTCCAACCGTCAGCGGAAAAAGCATCAGGCGATTGACCTTTCCTGGCGTGTAGGATGTTCCGGTATAAGGATCGATGTAATCCATCTCGGCGTCATCCTTCACATCGGAAATGGCGAGCTGGACAAAGCCGGCGAGGACATCCGAAAACTCGTGCCGATAGAATCCTCCGACTCCAAATCCGTTGTTCGACAAGAGAAGATCCGCACCCCATGCGCTGCGGTACGGTTCATACGTTGTTTTCTGTATCAGACTGGGGCTCGCAGGTGTGAATACAATCGAAGAGTCGCGCTGGGGATATTCCTGAGCCAGTGAGAGTGCCGGAAGAATTGCGAGCAGCCAGGCCGCGCAAATCGCAGGGTATCGTTTCATCGTTCTCATCTCCCGTTATCAATCTTCACGACGATTACTCCAATAATATAGTTCCGATCCCAAAAAGATGCAATATCCTAGCGGACTGCAAAGATGCCGAATTTCAAATACGCCGTCTCTGGCATTGCGGGAAGCGTGGGATGGTCGGGAGCGGCGCCCCGCCATTCCAGCAATTGGAGCGTTCGATGGGTTTGTCGTGCACTCGCTTCGATTGTTTCGACGAATGACTGATCCGTGATGTGGTGGGAACATGACGCAGTCACGAGAATGCCGCCCGGACCAATGAGTCGTAGCGCTCCCGCGTTGATCTCCCGATAGCCCTTGAGTGCTGTGGCGACGGTCTTCTTGTTCCTGCTGAATGAAGGGGGATCAAGGATGACGACATCGAACCGTCGGCCGGTTTTGTCGAGCTCGGGGAGCTTGTCAAACACATCACAAGTCTCGAATTGTATCTCCGGGACCTCATTGATTGTCGCATTCACCTTCGCGTTTGCGATCGCTGTTTCCGAGCTATCGAATGCGAGCACGCTGCCAGCGCCGGCAAGAGCAGCGTAGAGAGCGAATCCGCCGTCGTTGCAGAAGCAATCCAAAACCGCTGCGCCTTTGACGTACCGCTGAATTGCGCGCCGATTCTCGCGCTGGTCCAAAAAGAGACCAGTCTTCTGCCCTTCCATCAGTGCGGCTTTGAACTTCACTCCATACTCTGAGATGATCGTCTGCCCGATGGTTCCACGGAGGACCCCTTTTTTCTGAGGTAATTGCTCGAGTGACCTGAGAGGTGATTCATTTCTCTCGACAATTGCTTTGGGATGGAAGATCGACTCGAGAACATCGCAGATGAGGGTGGTGCGGCGGTCCATCCCAACGGCAAGTGTCTGCAGCGAGAGGTATTCGTTATACTTGTCAATCACAAGGCCTGGGAGATAATCGGCCTCGCCATGGACGAGTCTGAACGTCTCTTCGTCGGGGTAGAGCCGTTTGCGAAGCTGCAGTGCCTGGGTGATTCGACGCTCGAAGAACTCAAACGTGATCGTCTCCAGCTCCCGGCTCAGGAGCCGGAAGGCAATGAGAGAATGAGGGTTGTAGAACCCGACGCCGAGGAGTTTCTCGTCGTGCCGGAGAAGTTCTATGACGTCGCCCGCTTCAGGGGTACCGTTGATCGATTTGATTTCGTTTGAGAATACCCACTGGTGACCTGCGAGGACACGGTGTTCTTCATTCTTGCGGAGGATAATTTGCTTTTTCACGACGGCAAAGTAGAGAGAATTGGAACGAGAAGCAATGCAGCGGGTTGGCGCACCATGAGCGCACTGTGTCAATGACAGTGTGACTTTTCAGTTCATTCCCGACCCTCTCCGTATTATTGCACCGCAGGGAAAGGTTTGGTATATTTGATGCCACGAGTTGTGGATTGCTCGGAGGACAGGGGCGCGCAGACCAAGGCCGCGCCAGAGACCTTTCTTCAAGGAAGCGATCGTTCCACAACGGGAGAAGCCTGGAGAGACATTCTTCCGGGTGAAGAGAACGTGCCGTAGCGAGAGTGTGAGGCGTCGATCCCTCCGTTGCAGTTATCTCCGGAGCCGTGCTTGGCGCCTTTCCTATTTCCGACCTCATGCAGAGTGAACAACGTATGATCCGATCCCGACTGCCGTCACTAAGAAAACTGCGCGGCAAAAAGCCGAGATTTAGGTGCGTCATTTTCGACATGGATGGCACATTGACGGAAACGAATCAGTTGATTTTCGATTCCTTCAACTATATCGCCATGAAATACAAAAAGAAGACGTACTCGCCCGCCGAAATTGTGGCGATGTTCGGGCCACCGGAAGAGGGGGCGCTTCTTGATGTCGTGGGAGAGGATCAAATTGACCAGGTGATGAAGGAGTATCTTGCATATTATAGAAGGCATCACAAAGAGTTGGCGCGACTACACCCGGGGATCTTGGATCTCCTTCGGTTTCTGCGAAGACGGAAGGTCCATTGTGCGATGTTCACGGGGAAGGGCATTCACACAACGACCATCACGATGCAATCATTCGCATTGATGCCCTATTTCGAATATGTGGTAACGGGCAATGATGTTGTCAATTATAAGCCGGCCCCCGAAGGCATTCTGAAGATCTTGGACCATTTTTCCCTTCGAAAAGAAGAAGTACTCATGGTTGGAGATTCGGTCGGGGATGTCAAATCGGCTCGCGAAGCTGGCGTGAAAGTCGCCGTTGTCTTGTGGGACTCTCGGCGATTGAGAAGAAGAATGCTCCTGTGGCGAATCGTTCTGCAGTATGGTGCAGCGGTCATCGTCCTCGTGTTTTACGTGACGGCCACCCTTCACTTCAGCTCCACCCCGGATGAAACATATGTGTATCTGCAATACGGCAGGAACATCGCGAGGGGAGAAGGGGTTTCCTTCAATGCGGGTTCGCCATCGTACGGCGTGACTGGCCCATTGTGGGCTCTCCTCATTGCAGGGGGCGTGAAGCTTAATCTTGATCCGTATGTCGTCGCCAAGACTCTCGATATCGTTTTTGCCAGCCTGGCGCTGATGGCGGTGCTTGCATTTGCATTTATCGTGATTCGTGACCGGCTCTACGCCCTCATCGCTGCCTGGATTTTCTCGTTCGACGCGTGGTTCCTTCGGTGGGCGGGTTCCGGGACGGAGATGTCACTCGCTGTTCTTCTTGCCATGCTCTCGTTGTGGTACGCATACAAGAAAGAATACATCACGTCGTCGCTTGTCGCAGGATTGTTGACCCTCGTACGGCCGGAGGGTGTGTTCCTCTTCATGGCCGCGCAGATCGATGCCGTTCTCAACAGCCGCAGCAGAATGTCGGCAGTAAGGATGGTTGTCGGATCTTCCGTGCTCTACGCATTGGTCGTGGGAACATGGTTGGGGTTTTCCTACGTCCATTTTGGAACAATGCTCCCAAACCAGCTGCAGACGTCGCCCTTCAGAGGGTTTTCCTGGCCTGCGATGTTGACGAGCGCATTCGCGAACATGAAAATCGTTGGAGCAACGCAGCTGGTGCTCGTTCTCTTTCTCGCCGGAGGTGTTGTCGTTACCGTGCGGAAAACCGGATGGCGGATCATTCGGGAGGAGGGATTTCCTCTTATCTGGGCATTCGCCGTTCCGTTGTGGTACGTCCTGTTCGGTGTGGCAGTCGGTTCGCGGCAGTTGCTTCTTGTGCTCCCGGTTCTTGTGGTATACGGTCTTTGGGGAATCAAGAGGCTCGAGACTGCATCGCTTGTCTCTCCGCAGCGGGGATTCGTGATTCTCCTTCTCGTCGCCGGGATATCGCTCGCGCAGAATCAGGTCGTTTACCGAGGATGGGTTCTCCCTTCGATGAACAGCCTCGAGTTGGGCGTGAACGAATGCCTCAAGCCAATTGCATATTGGCTGCGAACCAACACGCCAGCGGGCACGACGGTCCTGACACCGCAGGCTGGCGTCATCGGATATGTCTCCGAGCGGAATGTGATTGACGCCTCGGGGATGATCGCTCCCGAGGTGGGGCGTGCATTCGGCAGTGAAGGCTATGATGCTGGGATGGTGGAGAGGAAATACGAAGCGGCGACTCATCCTGAGTATGTCATCGACCGATCTTCGACGCCGGAACGTCTGGCCACGGCGACACTGCAACCGGTGATGACGAGAACGTTTCCGAGCCTGGGAATTACTAAGCCAGAGTTGATGTACTACACTCTTTACAAGGTGATCCGATGATGAAGTACGCAGTGATTGGGGTGATTCTTCTGGCTCAGCTCGCTGTGGCGCAAGAGGTGCTTTCAGATCGCGTGCGAGGTATTCGAGTCTATGGCTCTGCGGAGGCGGGCTTCCCGGTGACTACACTCGAGTCTCGCCCGATCACGATTGAGTTTGACGTAACGGAAGCACAGCCGCCGGACGTCTACATTCGAGTGATTCATTGTGACAGAGACTGGAATGCGACAAACTCGTATTTCATCAACGACGAAATGCAGAACCGGTCGAGAGCGCCGCTGTCGCTCGATCCTGCTCCTGCGGGCGTTCAGTTGTATCGATTTCACTACAGCGTACGCATACCAGGGATTGCCGGTCTTGAGCGTTTTGCTCACTCGGGGAATTACATCTTTGAAATTGTCGATGCGAGTTCGAAAGAAGTCCTTGCGCGCGGCCGGTTCTTCGTCGCAGAGGAATTGCTTACTCCAGCAATGAAGATCAGCAATCGCTCGCTTCCATCCGAAGTCAATCCGTACAACCAGGTCAACAGAATCGAAGTGGGCTTTGCCTTGCCTCGGCCCGAGTCGGTGAAGGATGAGATCTTCTATCCGATCAAACTGAAAGTCGTGGATATCTACAAAGACCGTGAACTTGGCAACCGTTGGAGAGTTGACGCCGATTTTCCCAGCCCTCATTCCTTCGTCGACGGATTGGGGACCACCAAGATGCGATTCTGGGTCGACAACGTGATTCCAGGGAACGACTACCGCCACATCGATGTCCGAGACGTTACGGACTACCCCGAAGGTCAGGAACTTCGTTCCCGCCTGGGCGCAGATGTCAGCCGTTTCCTGCAGCCGCCGAGGGGAGATCACAACGGAGTTTCAACGATCACGACGGCTACGCGTTATGCTGACTACGTCCGATATCGCTTTGAGCTCGCATCCGAATACCGGCAGTATGAGACGGTCTTCGTTGTCGGCGACTTCAATGGTTGGGCACCCTCGCCCAATTGCACAATGACGTACGACGATGATACTCGTCGCTATGTGTGGTCGACGTCACTACGGCGCGGTGCCTACGACTATCAATATGTCGTTGGACCGAACGACTGGATGAGCGTCGAGGGCAATGACTGGCGGACGGTAAACGTTTATTCCGCATTCGTTTATTATCATGACGATCGGCTGGGAGGCTATGATCGCATCATCGGTTTCATCCAGCGATTGAGTCCTGGCGGCAACGAACCAACAACTGAATAGAAGATCAATCGAGGTACACGAATGGAAAAAGTTAGAATTGGGGTAGCAGGGACAGGGCATTTGGGGAATCTCCACACGAAAATGTTGGCGCAAATCTCAAACGTCGATCTCGTTGGAGTGTTTGACGCAGATACTTCAAAGGCACAAAAGGTTGCCTCCGAACACGGAACCAAGGCATACGCCAGCCTTGAAGATCTGCTTCGAGATATTCAGGCGATCAGTATCGCGACAACAACCACCACCCACTATGATGTCGCGTGTCAGGCTCTTGGGCGAGGACTTCACACATTTATCGAGAAACCTATTACGGAGACGATTGACCAGGCAAAGAAACTGGTGGCACTCGCCGAGAAGAACAACGTGTCCATCCAGGTCGGCCATATTGAACGGTTCAATCCTGCCATTTTGGCTCTGGAACAATATAAGATCCGTCCGTTGTTCATAGAGTCGCACAGGCTTGCGCAATTCAACCCCAGGGGATCGGATGTGGCAGTCGTGCTGGATCTCATGATCCACGATATCGACTTGATCCTCAGTCTTGTGAAATCGCCGGTTGTTCGTGTGGACGCCAACGGTGTGTCGGTCGTCTCCGGAAGCGAAGACATCGCGAACGCAAGGCTTCAGTTCGAAAATGGTTGCGTCGCAAACGTCACGGCAAGTCGGATCTCGCAAAACAAAATGAGAAAGATGCGCCTCTTTCAAAATGATGCGTACATCTCGATCGACTTCTCCCAGGGGCTCTCGGAGGTGTTCCGCCTCGTCGACGAAGGTGATCCAAACGTGAAACCAACGATGATGCTGGGAAAGATTGATCAGGGCACCCGGAAACGAATCATCGTGTATGAACAGCCCGAAGTAAAAGAGGTGAACGCTCTGAAATACGAATTGGAACTCTTCGCTAAGTCCGTTCAGGATGGAACAGAGCCTCCTGTTACAGGTCGCGACGGACTGCAGGCGCTCGAGGTTGCCCAGGAAATTCTCAAAGAGATTGCGGCGAATACCGCCCATCTCATGGGGAATGTACAAAAGTAGGATTTGTGAACGCGTGTTACAGCATATCGACATACAGGATCAACTGCTGAAGCGAGTCGGCGAGATCGCAGACAGAGACTCGACACAAGTATTCGTTGTCGGAGGATTCGTCCGTGATTTGCTCCTTGGCAAGCAGATCAAGGATATTGACATCGTCGTTCTTGGAGACGGAATCGGTTTCGGCCACCATGTCGCCCATGAATTCGGAAGGTCAAACCTCGTCGTCTTCGAGAATTTCGGAACTGCAATGCTTCAGCTTGACGACAGCAAGCTGGAATTTGTTGGCGCAAGGAAGGAAAGCTACAGCAAGTTCTCACGGAAGCCGAAAGTCGAAGGCGGCACGCTGGACGACGATCTCAGCCGGAGGGATTTCACGGTGAATGCGATGGCCGTCTCATTGAACGCTGCCGATTTCGGCCGCCTCGTTGATCCTTTCCAGGGTCAGGAGGCGATGCGTGAGAAGATTTTGCGCACACCGCTTGATCCGACGGCGACCTTCGATGATGATCCTCTCCGAATCATGAGGGCATTTCGATTCTCCTGTCAGTTGGGGTTTGAGATCGAGCCTTCCGTCCTGGCGGCCGCAACGTCGATGGCATCCCGACTCAAAATCGTCTCTCAGGAACGGATCACCGACGAGTTCATGAAGATCTTGGCGAGCCGCAGGCCATCGATCAGCCTGCAGTTGATGCATGAGGCGGGAGTGCTCAAGGTGGTGTTTCCTGAAGTGGCTCATCTTGGAGGAGTTGATCAGCGGCAGGACTTCCATCACAAAGATGTCTTCCAGCACACAATACGGGTTCTTGACAATGTCGCTGAAGTGTCGGAGAATCTCTGGCTACGGATGGCCGCGCTCCTGCATGACATAGCGAAGCCGCGCACCAAGGCGTTTCAAGAGGGGGTTGGCTGGACGTTTCATGGCCACGAGGAGATTGGAGCGCGAATGGTGAAGCCGATCTTCCGCCGAATGAGATTCCCGCTTGACCATCAACCGTACGTCGAGAAGATCGTTCGCCTTCATCTGCGTCCTATGGCGTTGGTGGATGAAGGAGTGACCGATTCTGCCGTCCGTCGGCTCTTGTTTGAGGCGGGACCGGATATCGATGACCTGATGATGCTGTGTCGCGCTGATATTACCTCGAAGAACCCCAGGCTTGTCGAGCAGGTAAGGAAGAACTACGAACTTGTTGCGAAGAAGATGGTTGAGGTCGAGGGAAAAGACCGCCTACGAAACTGGCAACCTCCGCTCAGGGGAGACGAGATTATGCAGGTGTGTGGACTCGAACCCGGGCCGCCTGTGGGCAGACTGAAATCCGCAATCACCGACGCGATACTCGATGGACTAATTCCAAACGAGCATGATGCTGCGTTGGCGTATCTTCTGAGCGTCAAAGACAAGATCCTCGGAGTCAATTCATGAGATTCTCGGGGTCTATGCGAGGACGTCGGGACAAGCTACGAAGGAATCACTCTTTTCTCCCTGTTTTCAGGTCCCGCTGTTTTTCCCGGTTTTGGGACCAAGGCCTCAGTGAGAGCGATTTCTCAGGAAATGCCAATGATTTCTGAAACTTTACCCATGTTTCGCCGTCTATTACCTAGTGTTCACAAAAACAAACTGTTCGACCCGTCTCTTACCACCATATCTGGAGATTTGTCTATGAAGAAGTTGGCTTTGCTCCTGGCACTTGGCATTGTCCTGGCAGGCATGGCGCTTGCCCAAGGTTCATCATCGCAACAAAAAGTCCTCACGCTCGACAAGGCAATTTCAACGGCTCTGGAGCAGAACGTCACTGTGCGTCAGGCGATAAACAACTCCAATGCTGCGCAGAGCGGTGTTTTGGCAGCGTATGGCTCGTATTTGCCTTCCGTTTCTGCGAGAGGTGGTTGGACGCGACAACAAACAGATCGGCCTGCCGGCGTTCAGCTCATCGGAGGGCAAGCGATTGCACTTCCAGCATCTACCTCGACGTCGAACAACTACTCCGCGGGACTGAATCTTGGTTATACTATTTTCAACGGATTTGCCCGTGAGGCGAATTTCAGTGCGGCAGTCTCGAATGCAAATGCAGCAGACGATCAGGCAATCCGGACGTCTCAGCAAATCGTCTATTCAGTCCAGGGATCCTACTTGACTGTTCTGAGAAACCGTCAGCTGGTCAAAGTGAGTGAAGAGAATTTGAAGAGAGATCAGCGACAATTGGAGCGCATCACTGAATCAAACCGCGTCGGCGCTCTTTCCATCGGAGACGTCTATCGTCAGCAATCAGTTGTGGCGCTGGACGAAGTGAGCTTAATCGGTGCACAAAACACCTACGACAAATCGATTGCTGATCTTCTGTCGCTCGTTGGCCTCGAGGTATCAGAAAGTTATCAGATCGAAGATGCGAGCATTCCTGACGAGCTCACACCGGCGGACATCTCTGGATTGAATGCAAGAGCGGCAGGGTTTCAGGATGTGCGTCAGCGAGCTCTTACGGCCCGGCCGGACTACATGGGTGCAAAGGAGAACTATAGTGCTGCCCAATCAGGGGTAACAGCCGCATGGAGCAACTATTTCCCGAGCGTTTCGGCTTCTGCGGGGTACAATTTGTCAAACACCGATTTGTCCTTGCTTACGCAGAGCAAGGGCGTCAGTTGGGGTGTCAGTCTCAACTGGACACTCTTTGACGGTTTCCAGACGAATCGATCGATTCAGAACGCAGTCGTGCAACGCCGCAATGCCGAGCTCTCGCTCCTGCAGACAGAGAGGAATATCAATGTCGATGTCAAAAAGGCACTTCTGGATCTTGATGCTGCCGGAAAGCAATACGACGCGAGTTTGAAGGGCGTGCAATCGGCTACCCAGGATAGTAAAGTGGCACAGGAACGCTACAATTTAGGTTCAGGAACACTTGTTGATCTCTTGACGGCAAATGCGGGTTTAGTCAATGCCCAGGTCAACAAAGTCAACGCGACATACAACTACATCATCGCAAGTCGAAACCTCGACTACGTCGTTGGCGAAAAGAAATACTAACGGAGAAGAGGCTTCGGGGTTTCCATATTTCAAAGGAGTGTGTTTCCATGGCAAAGAACGGAAGGAAATCGAAAAAGAAGATCATCATATTCTCAGCCATTGGTCTCGTGCTGGTAGTCCTGGTCCTGCTCGTGTTCTTGGGGAGCAAGAAGGATACAGTCACAACGGTACAGACTGAGAAAATCCAGAAACGGACGATCACACAGATTGTCTCTGCAACTGGAAAGATCCAACCGGAAACGAAAGTGAAGATCAATGCCGAGGTAAGCGGAGAGATCATCACGCTGGCGGTTCGCGAGGGACAGCGGGTGAACAGGGGGCAGCTGCTGGTTCGCATCAAGCCCGATGCATACCAGGCTGGCATGGAGCGTGCACAAGCGGCAACGGCGATGGCCGAAGCGAATCTCCGTAAAGCACAGGCGGACTATACCCGGGCAAAAGAGCTCTACGGGAAGAAGCTCGTTTCTGACTCGGAGCTGGAGCTCTCGAAGACCAGTTATGAAGGTGCGAAAGCCTCGTTCGATCAATCGAGTGCCTCTTTGAAGGAATCGAAAGAGACCTTTTCCAAAACAACAATCTACGCTCCGATGGATGGGGTCGTCAGTCAGCTGAATTCCGAGCTCGGCGAGCGGGTGAGCGGGAGCACATTTACCCAGGGGACGGAGATCATGACGATCGCCGACCTGACCCGAATGGAAGCCCGGGTGGACGTCGGAGAGAATGATGTTGTCCTCGTCGCAGTTGGCGACACTGCCAAAATAGACGTTGATTCCTACCCGGATCGAAAATTCATCGGTACAGTGTCGCAGATCGCGAACACTGCGAAATCACGCGGGCTTGGTACCCAGGACGAAGTCACAAACTTCGAAGTCCGAATTCTGTTGAAAACACCACAGGGCATAAGTTTCCGGCCTGGAATGTCCATGGCGGCTGATATTGAAACAGAAACTCATATGAATGTGTTTGCAGTCCCGATCCAGTCGGTCACGGTGCGTTTGCCGAAAGAAGAGAAAAAGCCGGAAGCGGCCCAGGACGCTGGAGGCGTGAAGCTTGACACGAAGAAGACGACAAAGAAAGAAGAAGACAAGCTCGAGGAAGTGGTATTCGTCGTTGCAGATGGGAAAGTGAAAACTATCCCTGTCAAGCGTGGTTTGAGTGACGATGCATATGTAGAGGTGAAGGGCGAAAAACTGGACAGCGCAGAGGTCGTGTCGGGTCCGTTCAAGGCCATCAATCGGGATCTCGAAGTTGGGTCTGCTGTGAAGGTTGAGAACAAGACGGTAAAGAGGACTGGTGCTTCTGCCGAAGCCGAGAAGAAATAAGGGATAAGACGATGAATGTTGTTGGCTGGGTTGGCATCTTCCTGGCTCTACCTCTTTGCGCATCGGCCCAGTCGGTCGAGGATGGAATTGCGCTGTTCAACAAGGGGAAGTTCGCAGAAGCCAAGACCACGTTCGAGTCTGTTCTAAAACAGAATGATAAGAATGCCGAAGCTCATTATCGTCTAGGGCTTATCCTTATCACTCGCCGGTTTCTGGACGCGGACGAGGCGGTCGATCATATGGAGCAGGCAGTTGAGATCAATTCCATGAATGCGGACTACCAGTATGGACTCGGCGCCGCGCTCGGAGTGAAAGCGCAGAATGCAGGAGTGATCAAGCAGGCATTCCTGGCGCCAAAGGTGAAAGGTGCATTTGAGAAAGCCGTCAGAAGGCTTACAGGGAAGCGGATATTGCCATTCAGCTCGACGAGATGAAGGGACGCTCATTGAAGGCGAATATCTTGCTCAATGAAAAAAGGAACGCTGAGGCCGCGCAGGAGATGAAGACCTTGACTCTGCATCGGGCCGACGATTGGCACTCATGGCGGACCGCGGGACTCTTCTTCTGGCGCAATCAGATGACAGACGATGCAATCGCATCGTTTGAACGGTATGTCGTTCTTCGGCCAGATACAGCAGATTCGCACCAATTTCTTGCGCTAGCGTACTATCAGAAAAAAGACGTCAACAAAGCTGTCACGAATGCAAAGAAGGCTCTGGAGCTCGATCGTGAAAACATCAATGCGACCAACGTCCTCGCTCAAGCATATGAATTGAGCGGCCAGAGGAAAGAGGCACTCGAGAAATACGAGCGGCTGCGTGCGCTGGATATTTCTCCAGAGTACAGAAAGACGGTCGAAAAGAAGATCCAAGAGCTTCAATAACACTCCCACCCACGAGGAATGTCGATATGGCTACTGTCATCAAGCTGAACAACATCACAAAGATCTACCATGTCGGTTCAGAAGACGTGCATGCTCTCCAGAGCGTTTCGCTGGAAATTCACAAGAATGAATATGTCGCGATCATGGGTCCTTCGGGGTCGGGGAAATCGACTTTGATGAACATCGTGGGGTGCCTCGACACACCCACGTCCGGACTGTATGAGTTGAATACCATCAACGTCAGCGAGATGAATGACAATCAGCTCGCGAGAATTCGGAACAAGGAAATCGGGTTTGTGTTCCAAACGTTCAACCTTTTGGCACGCTCCGATGTGCTGCACAATGTCGAGTTGCCGCTCATCTATGGCGGTGTCAGTTCGAGTGAGCGG
>JAPLFP010000346.1 GCA_026390585.1 Ignavibacteriales bacterium
TGTTTTTTTTCTTGACTTCTTGAAACTCACTATTTAATATTGAAACGGTTCAATAGTCATTAAACCGAGCATCCGGGCCTATCTTCTCTGATCAGGATGGATGGATGAAAAGGTTCTGCCTTCTAGTTTCAATCGCTCTGATGTGTGGCTTCCTTATCGCGTTAGAAGGGGCACCCCCGAACCCTGTCGATTCCACACAATCCTCAGGGCGGCAAGGGTCCTACTTCAGCAATACCTACCAGAATCTCTTTACGGAATTGTTGGGAAAGAGCGAATCGCAGGTGAGAGCCCGGGTCGACAGCACGTTTCATCAGTTGTTTTATGGGAACGACTCGACTCAGAGAGTATACTATCCTAGCGGACCTGACAAGGCATATGTGGAGGACGTTTTGCACAAAGACGTCCGCACGGAAGGCATGTCATATGGCTTGATGATCGCTGTCCAACTCAACAAGAAGGCAGAATTCGATCGGTTATGGAAATGGGCAAAGACCTTTATGCAGCACCGCGTCGAGCCTCGCAAGACCTACTTCGCGTGGCACTGCCGAACAAACGGTGTCGTTCTCGACTCTACTGCCGCCTCTGATGGGGAAGAATGGTTTGTGACGGCTCTCTTCTTCGCATCGGCGCGATGGGGGAATGGGAAAGGAATATTGAACTACAGAGCTGAAGCACAGGCGATCCTGGACGCAATGCTGAACAAAGAGGGAAAACCCTGGAGCGATGGAAAAATAGTGAACATGTTCAATACCAGGGAGAAACAGGTTGTCTTCGTTCCAGACATCGCGGCGTCCGGATTCACGGATCCTTCATATCATGTGCCGCATTTCTATGAGCTCTGGGCGCGTTGGGGAAACAAAAACAATAGATTCTGGTGCGATGCGGCATCCACAAGTCGATCGTTCTTCAAGAAAGCGGCCCACCCCACTACTGGATTAATGCCCGAGTATGCGCACTTTGGCGGTTCACCAATGAATTGGCGCGGTGGGGGAAACGACGACTTTCGCTTCGACGCCTGGCGCGTTGGGATGAATGTTGCTCTTGACTACGCATGGTTTGCCAAAGATCCATGGGAGGTGGCGCAGTCCAACCGGCTCTTGAATTTCTTCCATGCCCAGGGGATCGGGAAGTATGGAAATCAATTCAAGCTGGACGGCACGCAGTTATCCGACGACCGCAGCATTGGCCTTGTGGCGATGAATGCTGCCGCATGCCTTGCATCGACGAACGAGAACAGAAAAGAATTCGTCGAAGCTCTGTGGAATACGCCGGTTCCCACCGGGCTGTATCGATATTACGATGGGCTGCTCTATATGATGGCAATGTTGCAGGTGAGTGGAGACTTCAGGATCTACGACCCAACAGGAAAGCCTGCAGTTGAATGTCCAGAGGAGAGGCACTAGCTGGTCGCACAGAAATGGTCTGTGCTCCGCCTGCTAGGTTGGTGAATGCAACTAGTCCGGATGACGCATATGAGTACAATTACTAATGGGCGCGCGGCAACACCCAATGATGTTCCAGTCCGAAGCAGATATCGCTTGATCATTCTTCTAGGACTTGTTCTCTCCCTCTTTCCTACCGCTTTCTCCTTTACACAAGCTCTGGATTCTCGCAAAAGCGGATCTTACGTATTGGTTAAGAAGACTCAAGGGGCATTCACGCTCTCAGCCTCAGGCAAATCGGCCGCGCTGTGTGTCAGTTCTGAGGACTTTCCAGCCGTAATCCGAGTCGCAAAAGATCTGCAAGCAGATATGCGTCGCGTTACCAATGTCCAAGCCACTCTAACAGTGGATTCACTTCCGGTATCGAAGGAGGTTGTGATCATTGGTACTGTTGGCAAGAGTCCGTTGATCGCTGCACTTGCCAGACAGGGAAAAATCGACATCAAAGGAATTGAAGGCAAATGGGAGACATACATTATTCAGGTGGTTGAGAAGCCGTTTCCCCACGTCGATCGTGCGTTGGTCATCGCTGGAAGCGACAAGCGGGGCACAGTGTTTGGTGTTTATGATCTCTCTGGAAAGATTGGCGTTTCACCATGGTACTGGTGGGCTGACGTCCCGGTACGGCATCAGTCAAATCTCTTTGTTCGGCCGGGGCGGTACACGCTGGGGGAGCCGGCTGTAAAGTACAGAGGCGTCTTCATCAACGACGAGGCGCCCGCCCTGTCTGGATGGACAAAAGAGAAATTTGGGGGTGTCAATCATGTCTTCTATGAAAAGGTGTTCGAACTCATCCTGCGGATGAAGGGTAACTTTCTCTGGCCCGCTATGTGGGGCGAGTCTTTCTACGATGATGATTCCCTGAGCCCAAAGCTCGCTGATGAGTATGGAGTGGTCATCGGCACGTCTCACCATGAACCGATGATGCGCGCTCATGACGAGTGGCGCCGGTATGGCAAAGGAGCATGGAACTATGAGAAAAATGACACCCTCCTGAGAGATTTCTGGCAAAAGGGTATCAAGAGGATGAATTCCTACGAGAGTCTCGTTACGGTAGGAATGCGGGGAGATGGCGATGAGCCTATGAGCGAGAAGGCAGATATTGCTTTGCTCGAGAGAATCGTCAAAGACCAGCGCCAGATCCTCGGTGATGTCACCGGGAAAGATGTTTCCACAATTCCCCAGGTATGGGCACTCTACAAGGAAGTACAGGAATATTATGACAAAGGCATGCGGGTGCCAGATGATGTTACGTTGTTGTTGTGTGACGACAATTGGGGGAACATCCGAAAGCTTCCAAAACTGATGGATCCGCCCCGCAAGGGTGGCTACGGAATCTACTATCACTTCGATTATGTTGGAGGACCAAGAAATTATAAGTGGCTCAATACGAACCAGATTTCCCGGGTGTGGGAGCAGATGCATCTTGCTTACGATCATGGAGTGAATCGATTGTGGATTGTCAACGTAGGCGACATCAAGCCGATGGAGTTTCCAACGGAGTTCTTCCTCGACTATGCGTGGAATCCTGATGCATGGCCCGCTGAGCGTCTTCCGGAGTACACAAGGCTTTGGGCCGACCGTCAATTTGGCGAAAAGTACGCGAAAGAGATCGCCACCATTCTGATGAAGTACACACAATTCAATTCGCGCCGTAAACCCGAACTCCTCTCCCCCGACACATATAGTCTGGTTAACTTTCACGAAGCAGAAAGCGTCGTCGCTGAATACAATAAGTTAGCTGAGAAAGCGAAACGCATCGGAGAAGCGCTGCCCCCAGAGTGCAAAGATGCATACTACCAGCTTGTGTTGCATCCAGTCGCCGCATGCGCTAACCTGAACGAGCTGTATGTTACTGTTGGAACAAACCGACTGTACGCCAAACAAGGAAGAGCCGCAACCAATGATCTGGCCGAAAAGGCGAAGAAACTCTTTATCCATGACTCGGTGATCTCCGACTATTACAATAGAGTGATGGCTGGGGGCAAGTGGAACCATATGATGGACCAGATACATATCGGCTACACGTACTGGCAACAGCCGGACACGAATGTCATGCCGAAGACCAAGATGATCGAGACTCCTTCGGCTGCCGAAATGGGCGTGAGTATTGAGGGCTCCGATCACTGGTGGCCGGCGGAGCAGTCACAAGCAGTGTTGCCGGAGTTCAACCCCTTTGGTGTCCAAACTTATTCGATCGATGTCTTCAATCGCGGAAAAGCATCTTTCGCATTCTCCGCGAAAGCTGATCAACTCTGGGTTCACATCACTCCATCCAAAGGCACAGTCGATATGGAGCAGCGGGTGTGGGTGCGTGTTGATTGGAAAAATGCTCCAGCAGGAAGACACGAGATACCGATTTTGATCGGAGGCCCCAACAACAGCCAGATTGTCGTTCATGCCGTGATCAACAATCCTGTACCCGCCAGCCGCGGGCAAATCACTGGATTCGTCGAGAGCAATGGATGTGTTTCTATCGAGGCGGAGCATTTCTCGCAGGCCAAAGGAACGTCATCCATTACGTGGACACGGATTCCGGATCTTGGTCGCACATTCTCCGCAATGACGCCAATCCCTGTGACGGCCGCAAGTCAAACGCCGGGTGGAGAGAATCCGTGCCTTGAGTACCGGATGTACCTCTTCACCAAGGGGGAGGTCCGGGTGAAGGCATTTCTTTCCCCAACCCTGAATTTCTACAACAATCAGGGGTTGCGATACGCCATCTCATTTGACGATGAACCGCCTCAAATCATCAACATGCATGCGAAAAAAACCTTTCAGGATTGGGAAGAATCCGTCAGGAATAACATCACGATGGAGACTTCCAAACACGTGCTGACCGAGGCAGGTGGGCACATCCTGAAGTTCTGGATGATCGATCCTGGTGTGGTCTTACAAAAACTGGTCGTCGTAACTGGTGAGTCGAAATCCAGTTATCTCGGACCACCGGAAAGCATTCTCATCGTGAAAAAGAAATGATCGAACGATCATATAAGGAGACCTGAGGTGAACAATCGTTTGATGAACCTGTGCCTTGGCTTTCTCATGCTGTTCGCCGTTTCGGCCGCGTCCGCGCAGAACAAACCGGAATTCTGTAATCCCATTCTTGCGGGCTTCTATCCCGATCCCAGCATTTGTAGGGTCGGGAGCGATTACTATCTCGTGTGTTCTAGCTTTTCGTACTTTCCGGGGATACCGATTTTCCAAAGCAAAGACCTGGTCAATTGGAAGCAGATCGGTCACGTGATGGACAGGCCGGAGCAGCTCAACCTTGATAGTCTGGGTGTCTCCCGCGGTATCTTCGCACCGGCAATCAGATATAACAAAGGATTGTACTACCTCACCTGCACGTTGGTTGACAAAGGAGGCAATTTCGTCGTCACTGCAAAAAGGCCGGAGGGACCGTGGTCCAATCCCATCTGGCTTCCGCATGTCAATGGAATAGATCCTTCGCTGTTCTTTGATGACGATGGGAAGGCGTACATTCTCTACAACAGCATACCTCCGGACGATAAACCTCTTTACGACGGGCATCGGACGATCAGAATGCGGCGGTTTGACGCAGCGAATTTGAAGGTGGTGAGCGAGGAGAAAATCATCATCAACGGAGGCGTCGACATCAGTAAGAAACCGATATGGATCGAGGCTCCGCACATCTTTAAGGTCGGAAGAGTGTATTATCTTATTGCCGCTGAAGGTGGAACAGCTGGTTGGCATTCGGAAGTTGTGTTCAGGAGCACGAACGCTGAAGGGCCGTATGTTCCCTACGAGAAGAATCCGATTCTGACACAGCGGACTCTCGATCCTCAACGAGAGTTCCCAGTCACTTCCACGGGTCACGCAGATCTTGTCCAGATGGAAAATGGAACCTGGTGGGCTGTCTTTCTGGGTTGCAGACCGTATCGCCCCTTCGATCAAGGTTACTACAACACAGGAAGGGAGACATTCCTGGCGCCTGTCGCCTGGCGCGATGGCTGGCCGATCATCAATCCCGATCTCGAAAAGGTTCAATACCACTATCCGCTCCCCATCAAGTTGCCGGCGGCGATTGGAGCAACGCCTCATGGCGGTAACATAAAGGTCCGAGACGAATTCTTCTCAGGAAAACTGGATTTTCATTGGGAGCTCCTGAGAACACCGAGAGAGAGATGGTACAGCCTCTCAGAGCGTAAAGGGCTCCTGGCCATGAGGGTGCGTCCGGAGACCTGTTCTGATCCGGTCAATCCAAGCTTCGTGGGTCGAAGGCAACAGCATCTTGTCGGTTCAGCAAGCGTGCGGCTTGAATTCGTGCCAGCGGCTGAGAATGAGAAGGCCGGAATGCTCGTGTTTCAGAACGAAAAGCATTTCTACTACATCTGCAAATCAGTGACGAACGGCTTGCCGGTAGTTCAATTGTACAAGTCCACGACAGACAACAAGTCTGATTCACGGATGGACCTGCTCGTTTCGCGTGAATTTGAGCCAAGAGTGAAAAGCAAAGCCGTGCTCTTCAAGATCGAAGCTCATGGTAACACTTACTCTTTCTCGTTTGCGGTTGAAAAGGACAAATGGATCCTCCTGAGCGAAAATGTTGACGCAACATTTCTCAGCACGAGGATTGCCAAAGGATTTGTTGGATGTATGTATGCGCTTTATGCGACATCGCTGGGGAAATCGAGTGGAAGCACCGCCTATTTCGACTGGTTCGAATCGGCGGGGAATGATGAAGTCTATTGATAGAAATTGGGGCGAAGGCTCTATGGATGCGACGTATGCAGATTTGAAGGATAAGACTGTCCTTGTAACGGGAGGAGCGAGCGGACTTGGATATGCTATCGCAAAAGCGTTTGCATCCAATCGCTCAAAGGTTGTCATCGTGGGGAGAGACGAGGCAAAACTGAAGTCAGCCAAGAAGGAGTTGGGTCGAAGGGTGCACTGCATTCCCTTTGACATCAACGATCTCGACCGTTTGCCGTCGCTCGTCAACCAGATCGAGATGAAAATTGGCAGCCTGGATGTGCTTGTCAATAATGCCGGCATCAACCTGAAGAAAGATGCATTTCATGTAACCAACGAGGAATACCAGAAGATCATTCAGACTAACCAGACGGCGGTTTTCGCGCTGAGCAGGGAAGCGGCAAAAACGATGGACCGGCACGGTTCCGGAAACATCATCATGATCAGCTCGATGGCGTCGCGGTATGGCATTCCAAAGGTCATAGGGTACACCGCGTCCAAGGCGGCAGTTGAAGGGATGACGCGAGCGTTGGCGGTTGAGCTCGCTCCGCATCGAATTCGGGTTAATTGCATCGCTCCCGGTTTCATCGTGACGGACATGTCATCAAAGGCGCTGGACGATGACCCCGAGAGAAAAAGGAAAGTGCTGGCGAGGACTCCGATGGGCAAACTCGGTGAGCCTTCGGACATAGCGAACGCTGCACTGTTTCTGGCTTTGTCACAATCAAAATTCGTCACGGGGGTCGTGTTACCGGTCGATGGTGGCAATTCCATCGGTTTCTAGCAGTCTGTTGAAAAACTAAGATTCAAGGAACCTTTTGTCCGATGGTACGTTAGTATGAGAGATCAGTCACCATCGGAGAAACAAAACATGCGCGGCAACAAACGACAGCAAGATGCAATGTTC
>JAPLFP010000349.1 GCA_026390585.1 Ignavibacteriales bacterium
CGCGCGGCAGTATCTCAGATTAGTCAAAGACTTTCACCCAGAGCTCCGGGTAGACACAGGTGAAGCACAACCTGTCAATGCCAAAGCTCGGGAGAGAAAAATGGGTAAAAAACACTAAGAGGACAAATGTCCTAATAGTAAGTAGCTCGTGGTTTTGACGTAGTCTGCATCGGGGCCGGAATATCAGTCGTCCGGCCCCGGTGTTAGACCGCGGATTTCCTCACTCATTTTCATCCCACGGTGTCATTCAAAGGAATTGATTCAGAAAATCGATAGCGGAGACTGCTGTGATACTTGAGCAATACTCAATCGGAGTCGGTGACAGATTCGCGCATCAGGGTGCGGCACAACTGTGCGCTTTGCAGGAAGCGGAGCGCCGTGGTGTCACCATCGTCCCCGTGTGGAACAAGTCGTTTCGTGAGCACTCGATTGTTGGCACCAAGCCCGGTGACACCCGCTCAGCGGCAGACAGCGCTGTGAAGGAACGCGGTTGGAAGAATTCCTACTATGTGGATGCAGATCACATTGGTTTGAAGAATGTTGATCTTTTCATCGACTCGAGCAATTTCTTTACTCTGGACGTAGCGGACTACATAGGCAAAACAGCGGGTGAAAAGGATATCGAGATATTCATCAGATCAATGTCGAAGTACCTGGCAGCATTTCCAATGCCCGGGGTACGAACCACGACGAAGGTCACAGAAGCGGAGCTTCTTGCCATTGGCCGAAAATACTTGTATGCGGTCCAGGAAGCCGGAAGGATCTACCGGCACATCGCGGCAAAAAAGGGACTCGATCATTTCGTCGCGGAAGTTTCCACAGACGAGGCAAATGAACCACAGACACCAGCGCAGCTGTTTTTCATCCTGGCAGCACTTTCGCATGAAGGCGTGAAGGTACAGACGATCGCGCCGAAGTTCACAGGGAGCTTCCTCAAAGGGATTGATTATGTCGGCTCCGTCGCGGCATTCAGCACGGAGTTCGAAGAGGATCTGCTTGTAATAGCGCATGCGGTGAAGACATTTGACTTGCCGAAGAATCTGAAGCTGAGTGTACATTCAGGCAGCGACAAATTCTCGCTTTACCCGATCATTCATCGCGCGATCAAGAAACACAGTGCGGGCTTGCACTTGAAGACGGCGGGGACAACGTGGCTGGAGGAACTTATCGGTCTTGCAATGGCGGGAGGCGCGGGGCTCGACACTGCGAAGCAAGTTTATGTGAAAGCCTACGATCGCATTGACGAGTTGTGTAAGCCGTACGAAACGGTGATTGACATCGATAGGGCAAAGCTGCCGGATCCGCGGACGGTGTTGTCGTGGACCAGTGAAGAATATGCAAACGCGCTGAGACACAACCAGAAGGATCCACGGTACAATCTGCATTTCAGACAACTGCTCCATGTCGGATACAAGGTTGCCGCTGAAATGGGGGACAGCTACCTCCAGATGCTCAAAGCCTCGAGGGAAATCATTGGGAAGAATGTGACAGAGAATCTGTTTGATCGTCACATCAAACCAATTTTTCTTAGCTCCTGAGCAGAATTGGCCATCACCCGCCGGAAATCTCCGTTGCCAGAACGCATTTCACAAAGCTTTCGCAAAAACGGCAACCCTCAGCAAAAAAACCTCAAATTCGCTTGACAAAATGCCTTAGTTTTGGTAAAGTTCCCTTGCACCGAGAGCGGTAAAGTAATCGCTAAAGTTAGCATCAAAGCAACCCTCTTTCTAAGATCTTCCGCTCATCGCCTGTCTAAACACTATGCACACTCCAAGCAAATCCTGTCACGCTCTTGCGTACGCATTGATCGGTCTCTTAGCTGTTTTGTTTTCTCCACTTCTGGGTCAGCAGAAGAAAATCCCCCGCGATACCTCGTTCACACTCGACAACACCGCACCAAAGGTCTATAAGCAATATCCTCATGCAAAACTCGTTGCGGCCATCCTTCCTGCCCATGTCTCTGCGGAGAAGAACATCGTGTACGCACGGTACGGAGAGAGAGAACTTCACCTTGACCTTTTTTCTCCGCGCGAGAAGACACATGCGCTGTATCCCGGTGTGATCCTCATTCATGGGGGTGGCTGGCGTTCCGGCAATCGTCAGATGGAATGGCCGATGGCTCAACACCTGGCTGCGCATGGGTATGTGACGGCGACGGCCGAGTACCGCCTGTCCATCGAAGCTCAATACCCCGCTGGAGTGTACGATCTCAAAGGAGCAATCCGATGGATGCGTACGAATGCTGCGAAGTACAACATTGACCCCAACAAGATCGCGGTGTACGGTTGTTCAGCTGGAGGCACACTTGCGGCATTTCTCGGCACCACGGGCGACATGAAACAATTCGAGGGAAGTGCCGGACACGCAGAGAGCTCAAGCGCTGTGCAGGCAGTAATCGATGTGGATGGAGTGCTCGATTTCACGAATCCCGCGGAGAGCGCGAAAGATGATGATCCGAAAAAATCATCGGCGGGCAAGTCATGGTTTGGCGCATCCTACAAAGAGAGTCCGGACATCTGGAAAGAAGCCTCGCCTATCAATTATGTTAACGCGAACACGGCACCCATCCTGTTTGTCAACAGCTCACTGGAACGATTTCACGCGGGCAGGGATGAAATGATTGGACAGTTGAACAAGCTCGGGATCTATTCCGAAGTTCACACCATCTCGGATACTCCCCATGCATTTTGGCTTTTTCATCCATGGTTTGACAAAGCATCTGGATATATCGTGAAATTCCTCGACAAAACATTCAAAGGCAAATAGATAGTGGTACACGGCTGATCATCATAAACCCCATGAACAAACTTCTTACGCTCTTGCTTCTGATTCTCGTCAGTTCTGTGTCGCTTGTCGCTGAACCTGGAATCACCGTCGGCGCAAAGACCAAAACACTGATTGCTGCAGTGGGGACCGACTATCAGTGGTATCGCGATGGAGAAGTCCTTGCCGGAGAAATCGGACAGACATTGGGTGTAAGGGAATCGGGGAGCTACACGGTCGCATACACCGATGTTTTCGGTCGGAGCAGACAGCAGACCGTGTGCGTTGAAGTAACAGGAACGAAGATCGTAAAAGTGTATTTGATTGGTGATTCGACGATGGCAGACTACGCCCTCGACGCCGACTACAGGGCGAAGCGATACCCCATCACCGGCTGGGGACAAGTGTTTCAGGCATTTATGTGTTCGGACAGCTTGTTCAAGGTCCGAAATATTATCAAGGCTGATAGCGTTGTCGTTGTCGACAAGGCGCGAGGCGGACGAAGCACACGGACTTTTTTTGAGGAAGGAAGATGGTCGGAGATCTTCAAGTCACTCGAACCGAACGACCTGGTTATCATGCAATTTGGTCACAACGACGCAGCGAAAGACAAGGCGGAACGCTATGTCACTATCGAGGGATACAAAGAGTATCTTCGTCTCTTTGTCAATCAGGCGCGTGAAAAAGGAGCGGTTCCCATCTTGTTGACTCCTGTGAACCGGAACTATCCATGGGCCGACGGAAAGCTCTCGAACGTGCACGGAGAATACCCCGATGCCGTCAAGCAAGTCGCAAAAGAACTGAATGTTCAGCTTATCGACCTGACACAACTGTCGATCGATTTCTTCACGTCGAAGGGTCAGGGGTACGTCACGAGCCACTATTTTATGAATTTTGCCGCGGGACTCTACGAGGGATACCCCAACAGAGGTAAGGATAACACGCATTTTCAGCCGGAAGGAGCGGTAGAGGTCGCGCGGCTGGTTTTTCAGACTATGGCAGGACTGTGACGAGAGAAGAACTCGTCCGAAGCAAGAGTGAAAACAAGTGAAGGATAATTCCGTGATGATTGTTCGTGGGATTCGGTGCGTAGTTGTTGTCCTTCTCTTTAGTCTGAAGGCATATGCCGGCCCCGCGTACGATTTTGTCGTCTCTAAGGACAGCAGCGGCAGCTTCAGGACCATTCAAGAGGCCGTGAACGCATGTCGTGACTATGCCGAGAGGCAGTATGTCATCTTCGTCAAGAACGGGATCTATGAAGAGAAGCTCGTCATCCCTACCTGGAAGACACATATCACAATCATTGGCCAGAATGTCGACAGCACCGTTGTCACGTACAACGACTACTCCGGCAAGATCGACGGCACCGGCAAGAAGTTGAGTACGTTTACATCGTTCACATGCCAGGTTGCCGGCAACAACATCGTGTTTGAAAGCATCACGTTTGTCAATTCAGCTGGCCGGGTCGGGCAAGCTGTGGCTATGCATGTGGAAGGCGATCGATGCGTGTTTCGAAACTGCAGGTTCATCGGGAATCAGGACACACTCCTCGCTTCAGGTGAAAATGCGCGCCAATACTACGATCATTGCACCATCGAAGGGACGACAGACTTCATCTTTGGAGCTGCCACCGCGGTCTTCGATCGATGCACGGTTGTGAGCAAAGTCAATTCCTATGTCACGGCGGCATCGACGCCCCCCACGCAGGAATTTGGCTTCGTCTTCCTGAATTGCAGGCTGTTGACGGACAGCATCGGTAGAAAGGTCTACCTTGGCCGTCCGTGGCGGTTGTATGCATCTACGGCGTTCATCAACTGTGAGCTTGGTGAGCACATTCGGCCGGAGGGATGGCACAACTGGAGCAAGCCTGAGGCGGAGAAAACCTCACGATACATGGAATACAAAAACACGGGACCAGGGGCAAATCCCGCTGCTCGGGTCGCCTGGTCACATCAGTTGAGTGACGAAGAGGTAAGACACTTCACTGTAAGAAATGTCTTGAAGGGATTCGACAACTGGAATCAAATGGAAGCGAAGTAGCATGACCTTGAAGCTCATCAGAGGATCGAAGAGAAGAGTCACGCGCGTAGGCTTGGTCCCTGCGTGTCTATTGTCATTTGCACTTGTCGCACAAGCACAACAACTTGCCTTTCCCGGCGCCGAAGGGGGCGGGATGTTTACGAAAGGCGGCCGTGGAGGAAAAGTGTTGGAAGTGACCAGGCTCGATGATGACGCCAATTCCGGTACTCTGCGATGGGCAGTCAATCAAAGCGGAGCGCGGACAGTGATATTCCGTGTGTCCGGGACTATTCTCCTGACTTCCGATCTCAAGATATCGAGAGATTCGATCACGATTGCGGGGCAAACCGCGCCGGGAGACGGCATCTGTCTGCGAAAGTATGCTTTGGTCGTCAGCGCCAACGAGGTCATCATCCGGTATGTGAGAGTTCGCCTTGGCGATGAATCTGGAGGAGAAAGTGATGCGATGAGCGCTTTCACAAATGCGACGACGGGATACAAGAACCACATCATCGTCGATCACTGTTCTGCAAGCTGGAGCCAAGACGAAACACTGTCGTACTACGGCAACGACTACGTAACGGTGCAATGGTGTATCATCAGCGAGAGTCTCTACAACTCGTCCCATCCCAAAGGTTCTCACGGATACGGAGGAATCTGGGGAGGAGTGGACCATACGTCGTTTCATCACAATCTTCTCGCTCATCATTCTAGCCGCAACCCCAGACTCTCGGGATTGGGAACGACGGTCGCGTGCCACAATATCGATCTGCGAAATAACGTCATCTACAACTGGGGCTTCAACAGCGCATACGGAGGAGAAGCAAGTACGGCGAACTTCGTGAACAACTACTACAAACCAGGGCCTGCAACGAAAAGCGGAGTGCGCTCAAGGATTTATCAGCCATCGGATACTCTCGGACTTTGGTACATTCAGGGCAACTATGTCGAAGGCAATCCAACGGTCTCGAATGACAATTGGGCCGGGGGAGTGAATCCATCAATCGCTCCAAGCAACCTGAACAAGCTGAAAACGACAACGCCGTTTCCCTCCCTTCCCGTGACGACCCACTCGGCTCAACAGTCCTTCGATCTCGTTTTGCAGTATGCGGGTGCAACGTTTCCGAAGCGGGACACCATCGATCGGAGAATTGTCTATGAGACCCGTACCGGCGCAATAACCTATGGCGGGAAGACGTATGCAAAAGCTCAGGGGTTCGACACAACGAAAGTGTACGGCATCATCGACAGCCAGACAGATGTAGGAGGATGGCCGGTGTTGAACAGTGTTGCCGCCCCCCTCGACTCCGATCACGATGGAATGCCGGACAGCTGGGAAATCGCACAGGGACTCGATTTGAACAATGCTGCAGATAGAAACAAGGTGGGCGCCGGCGGATATACTATGTTAGAGCTTTACCTCAACAGCCAGGTGGGGAGCGATCCATCGACCGCGACGGCAATCGAGGAAAGGAACTCACACCCTGTCGGCTTCATGCTCGAGCAGAACTATCCAAACCCGTTTAATCCATCGACAAATATTGAATATCGAATATCGAAATCCGAGTTTGTGACACTGAAAGTATTTGATGTGCTGGGTCGAGAAATCGCGACGCTGGTGAACGCTCAACTCCAGCCGGGATCCTATCAGGCGACATTTGATGCATCACACCTTGCCTCGGGGGTCTACTTGTATCAATTGAGGGCAGGAGAATTCATCCAGACTCAAAGAATGGTGTTAGCGAAATAAAAAAGTCTCTGGACTGCGTGTCGCGCGGGGCTGACCTCAGATTTCTCAGCCCCGGCGTGGCGCCCTTCATTCTACCGTCTCAAAAGTTCTAACAAACCGAACAGGACCTTTGAGCTTCAAAGGGGATACCATGAAAGCACCATTTGTTGGTCTTTTGATATCAGTCCTGCTCCTTGTCTTTCTGCCGACAACGAGCAACTGCAGCGACTTGCCAATGAACGGGGGTGATTCACTGTACATTTCCCCTCAATGGTCATGGTCGAAAAGGATTGCCGAATCTTTCGTGCTGCGCCATCCCGCTGCGGTCACCTATGATTCGCTCTCTCCAAGCGAGAAGTGGAACTATGAGCAGGGGCTGATGCTGGAAGCCCTTCATCAAATGTGGCTGTTCAGGAAGGATCAACGATACTTCGATTTCATCAGGCGAAATATCGATCAGTATGTCGATGAATCTGGGAGCATCAAAACCTATAAGTATGACGATTTCAATCTTGACAACGTGGCCGTCGGCAGAGCGCTGCTTACTCTCTTTGAGACAACGGAGAACAAAAAATACAAAAGCGCTGCCGATACCCTCAGGTCTCAGCTAAAGAACCAACCGAGGACTCACGAAGGTGGATTCTGGCACAAGCAGATTTATCCATATCAAATGTGGCTCGATGGCCTGTTCATGGCTGAACCGTTCTATGCCTGGTACGCAAAGCAGTTCAACGAGCCGGATGCATTTAACGACATAGTGAATCAATTTATTTTTATAGCAAAGCACACACGCGACCCCAAGACCGGATTGTTGTATCACGGATGGGATGAGAGCAAACAGCAGCGATGGTCGAATCAGGAGACGGGATGCTCTCCCAACTTCTGGGGGAGGGCGATGGGTTGGTATGCAATGGCGATCGTCGATGTTCTGGACTTTCTCCCCAAGAACCATCCGCGCAGACATGAGCTCATTTCCGTTCTGCGGGATGTGTCGGCTGCAACCCTGAAATTCCGTGATCAGAAAACACACCTTTGGTATCAAGTGCTCGATCAAGGGACGCGGGAAGGGAACTATCTGGAAGCCTCGGCATCCTGCATGTTTACGTACGCGTTCGCCAAAGGCGCTCATAAAGGATATTTGGACAAGAAATACCTGGCAGCGGCAAAAGAATCATTCCAGGGAATCATCAAGAACTTTGTTTCTGTCGATGCGAAAGGATTCGTCGATCTCCTTCACACCTGCCAGGGTGCAGGTCTGGGGGGCAATCCGTACAGAGACGGGAGCTATGAGTACTACATCGGCGAGCGACAGCGGACAAACGATATGAAAGGGTACGGTCCGTTTCTCCTTGCGGCAATTGAACTGGAATAAGCGAAGTAACAGTCAGTGTTCAATGATCACTGCTTGAATTGAGAGAAGTGAACCGTCACCGCTCAGAGTCTTTCTAAGAAGGAAGGAACCATCACGTGAAACGTAGAGCCCACATAACCCTTGACGACATCGCCAAGAAGGTAAAGGTATCCCGGGTTACAGTCTCGAAAGCACTTCGGGGTCACCCCGACATATCCGAGAAGACATCGAAGCTCGTGCGGAAAGTCGCCAACGATTTGGGCTACAGTCCGAATTTCATTGCGAGAAATCTCTCCGCACGAAGATCAAATATGCTCGGCGTCGTTGTTCCAAAGATTGCGCACTTCTTCTTCAGCTCTCTCATTGAGGCAATCTACAATGCGGCGTTCGAAAAAAACTATGAAACAATCCTGACGGTTTCGCAGGAGAATGCGGAACGTGAAAAGAAACATATCCAGACACTTGTTTCCATGCGTGTCGATGGGATCATCATATCGGTTTCCCAGGAGACGGAGGACATCGAGATATTCAAGTGGATCAGGAAAATGGGGATACCGGTCGTGTTTGTCGATCGCATGCCATACCCCACCTTAGAGGGTTTCAGCAGCGTCCAGGTTGATGACAAGGGGGGGGCGAGCCAGGTCGTCGAGCAGGCGGTGAAGGCAGGATACCGGAAGATTGCGATGATCGGTGGCAACCCGAGAGTGAACATTGGCAAGAATCGCCAGGCCGGATTTGAGGAATCTCTCAAGAGACACCAGCTCCCCGTGAAACCGGAATGGATGGTGCATGGAGGGTTCGGTAAAGAAGATGGCTACCGGGGATTCAAACAGCTTTGTGAAAATGGTGATCGTCCGGAGTTCGTTTTTGCCATCACGTATCCGGTTGCACTTGGAATCTATGAGGCCGCAAAAGAACTCGGGCTTCGTATTCCCGAAGATATTGACATTATCTGCTGTGGGGAAAGTGACATGATCAGTTTCCTTCATCCCTCATTGAGTTGTGTTAGTCAAAACCCGCAGGAGTTGGGTTCATCAGCGGTAAGAACAATGCTCGAGATCATTGAGCATCCCGACGAGATTCCGGAGCGGCATGTGGTAGTTCCGACACAGCTCATCCTCCGGGAGACGGGGATCGGCAGAAAGCGATGATTGCCACCATGGGTAAAATCAAAATGCTTATCATGAAATCAATCTTTTTCCTCGCTATTCTGACCTTGCTCGGTTTCCAGGGTGAAAGACCGGTCCACCTCTTTCTCATCGGCGATTCGACCATGGCCGACAAACCGCTCATTGGCACTGCGGAGCGGGGGTGGGGTCAAGTTTTTCCCTTGTTTTTCGAGCGTGGCACTGTCATTGAAAATCACGCACGGAATGGCCGGAGCACAAAAAGTTTCATCGCCGAGGGACGATGGCAGGCGGTGCTCGACAAGTTGCAGCAAGGCGATTATGTGTTTATTCAATTTGGCCATAATGATGCAAAGAAGGAAGACACTTCCCGCTATGCAGAAGCCCACACAGACTACAAACGAAATCTGCTGCAGTTTGTGAATGACGCCCGCACCAAAGGAGCAACTCCCATTCTGCTCACACCTGTGAGCCGAAGACAATTCGACGATCATGGAAATTTGGTCGATACACACGGCGACTATCCGATTGTGGTAAGGGAACTCGCGGCGGAGCAGAAGGTGCCGCTCATCGATGTCCATCAGACCAGCATGCAATTGATCAGAACCCTCGGATCTGAAAATTCCAAGAAGGACTTCGTGTGGATTAAGCCGGATCTTTATACTGCGAATCGGGCAGGGAGACAAGACAACACACACTTCAATGAATCGGGAGCCCTCAAGATCGCCCGGCTCGTTGCAGAGGGTCTGAAGGAGCTCAATCTTCCACTCTCCAAACAACTCAAGCCTTTTGACGAGTCAACAATGGCCGGACTTGGCAAGATTGTTTGCCTCGACGAATTCTACAACAATGAATGGCGGAACAACGTGAAGGGGAAGCCCGAGCGCTATCACTATGTGTGGGAAGACACAACGAATTCCGGCTTTTCAGTACTCGGCGGTATCATCGTTAACCTGGGAGCATCCATCGATACCCTTTGCGAAGCTCCCACGGATCGAAACCTTAGCCGTGCGAGCATCTATGTCATCGTGGATCCCGACACGCCGCTTGAGACTGAACATCCCAACTACCTCGAGCAGCCTGCCATCGATGCGATCGAACAGTGGTTGAAAAACGGCGGTGTTCTCCTGCTGATGGGAAATGACAAGGGGAATGCCGAGTTCGAGCATTTCAATCGACTCGCTGCGCGGTTCGGAATGCATTTCAACGAGGACAGCCGGAACAAGGTAGCGGGGAACGCATACGACATGGGCAAGTTCGATTCCTTTCCGAAACATCCGCTGTTCAGGGGGGTCAAGCAGATCTACATGAAAGAGATTTCAACTCTCAAGGTCCAGGAACCGTCCACGGCACTCTTCTCGGACAAAGGGGATGTGATCATCGCGTTCGCAAAAGTCGGCAAGGGAGCCGTCTTCGCGATTGGTGACCCGTGGATCTATAATGAATACATTACTCACAGAAAGCTGCCGGAAGCGTACGAAAATGACAAAGCCGCGGAAAACCTGTTCCGTTGGCTTCTGGAAATCTCGCAGCCAATTGCCAACTAGAAGCCCAGACGAAAGCGTAGTTGTTGCCACAAAGGCCCGAAAGCACTGAGAAAGAGTTTCCAATGAGCGTGGTGTCAGGACTTATGTCCTGACACTCTCGAGCCGAGTTCCGAGCAACAAAGATGTTGGCGTCAGGAGGTAACTCCTGACGCCACAGTGGATTTTTCTAAATCTTGTGATGATCTGTGTCCTTGTGTCTTCTGCCGCTCTACGGCATCCCACTCTATAGTAATTGTATTATTGTTGCGGGAGTGGCACGACTTTTCGGCTGCATCTCTCGTCAAAGAAATATTGTGCGAGCGTTCAGTTTCCTATTCTGTATCGCCCTTTTCGTTGCAGTTGAATTCCCACTGAATGCGCAACAACCATCTCAAAACCGCGGCGTCTGGATTCCCGACAACGGTGATGGGACGTACAAAAACCCTGTGATCTACGCAGACTACTCTGACCCGGATGTCATCCGCGTAGACGATGACTACTACATGACGTCATCGAGCTTTGGTCACTTCCCGGGCTTGCCGATTTTGCATTCCAAAGATCTGGTCAACTGGAGAATTGTCGGTCACGCCGCTCTCCAGTATCCGTATGAAGAATTCAATGAACCGCAGCACGGAATGGCAATTTGGGCACCGTCGATACGATATCATAATGGTGAGTTCTTCATCTACTTTGGCGACCCTGACCGCGGTGTATTCATGACGAAGACAAAGAATCCGGCCGGCCTATGGGAACCATTGCGCCTGGTCCGCAAAGTGACCGGATGGATCGATCCGTGTCCTCTCTGGGACGAGGATGGCAACGCTTATCTTGTGCACGCCTGGTCAAACAGTCGTGCGGGAATCAAGAGCATCCTCGCGGTGAACAAGATGAACAGCGATGGCACGCAGATCCTTGACGACGGCATCGTGGTGTTCGTCGGTCATACAAGCCATCCCACCATTGAAGGCCCCAAGTTCTACAAGCGAGGATCATACTACTATATTTTCGCGCCGGCAGGAGGCGTCAAACCTGGATGGCAGACAGTGCTTCGCTCGAAAAACGTGTTTGGTCCCTATGAGGACAAAAAGATCCTTGAGCAAGGAACAACGAACATCAATGGCCCGCACCAAGGAGCATGGGTCGACACGAAGAGCGGCCAAAACTGGTTTCTCCATTTTCAGGACAGGTACGCGTACGGGAGAATTATCCATCTCCAACCGATGCGGTGGGAGAACGATTGGCCAGTCATGGGTGTGGACAATGACAGGAATGGAGTTGGCGAACCTGTAGCATCGTACAAGAAGCCTGATGTGGGAAAGACATGTCAGATCGAGGTGCCGCAGGCGACAGATGAGTTCGATTCTCCAACGCTCGGATTGCAGTGGCAATGGGAGGGGAACGGGCAGACCAACTGGACATCTCTTGACGCCCGAAAAGGGTGGCTAAGGCTCTTTCCCCAACGTCCGTCAACGAAGTACAAAAACCTGTGGAATGTTCCGAGTCTGATGCTCCAGAAATTTCCGGCTCCTGCATTCAGCGCAACAGCAAGAGTGGATTGCGCGTTGCTGTCACCGGGAGAGAAAACCGGACTTCTTGTTCTTGGACTCGACTATTCATATACCGCAGTCAGAAAAACCGCCACGGGGTACACGGTTGTGCAAGCGATTTGTGAGAAGGCAGACAAAGGAACGGCGGAAGAAATTATCGCATCTGCTGATATTGTGAATCCTGAGATTTACTTGCGCGTGGAAGCAAAGCAGGAGAATGAAGCAGAAATCATCCCGAAAGTGATTTGTTCGTTCAGCTACAGTGTGGATGGCAAGTCGTATCGGTCTTTGGGGAGGACATTCAGGGCACGTGAGGGAGTGTGGGTAGGTGCAAAAATGGGGGTCTTCTCGATGGGCACAAGTGTAGCCGCACAACTCGGCTTTACAGACATCGACTGGTTCAGGGTTGACCTGCCAAAGGAATGACGCGGCTCAAAACGAAGAATGATATTGTTCTCAAGTACAACGGAGGATTTGATCAATGAGAATTCAATTTGGCGTCTTAGCAATGTTCGCGTCCATGCTCATTGCAGTACCGTTCGCGCGGTCCGATGCACAGCCGACAAACAGTTCTGATCAGGAAATCAAAGCATATACCGCCAACCTTCCGTTCTCCATGCCGGAGTTTCAAGCCCCTGTCTTCCCGGCGAATCGGGTCAGTATCGTTGATTTTGGTGCCCTCCCCGACGGAGAAACCATGAACACAAAAGCGATCAATGCGGCAATTCAAGCATGTGCGAAAAAAGGGGGAGGCACAGTCATCATCCCCGCTGGCATGTGGTTGACAGGTCCAATCGAGTTTGACAATAGCATCAACCTTCTGGTCGAGACAGGAGCCGTCGTTCTCTTCAGCCCTAGGTTCGAAGACTATCCGATGCCGGCAAGAGGAAATCGCGTGACGTCACCCATCCACGGTCAAGGTTTGACGAACATTGCGATCACGGGCAAGGGGATGTTCAACGGAAATGGCCAACATTGGCGCCCGGTGAAGAAAGAAAAGCTTACAGATCGACAGTGGAAGGAACTTGTCGCATCGGGGGGCGTCGTGACAGCCGATGGCAAGATGTGGTGGCCCTCGAAAGAAGCGATGAACGGAGAGAGTTATCTCAAGAACCTTCGAACGATGAAGAAAAATCCTTCACCCGAAGAGGTTGCTGGAGCGAAGGAGTTTCTGCGACCGACGATGGTGGATTTCTCCGACTGCAAGAATCTTCTCATCGATGGTCCCACGTTCACCAACACTCCGGGATGGGTGCTCCATCCGACGGATTGCGAAAATGTCATCATTCGGAACACGACCGTCATCAACAACTGGTGGGGGCAGAACACCGATGCGGCGGACATCAGCGGGTGCCGGAACGTTTTATTCTATCGAAATGTCTTGGATGCCGGTGACGACGGCATTTGCATGAAGTCTGGCGTTACCAAAAAACGGGAGTATGCGCTTGAAAACGTCGTTATCGCAGATTGCATTGTGTACCACGGCCATGGCGGCTTCGTTATAGGGAGCAATACAGACGGCGGTATGCGCAACATCTCCGTGAAGAATTGCACCTTCATTGGTACCGACATCGGTCTTCGCTTCAAATCGGCTCGTGATCGTGGAGGCAAGGTGGAGAAGATCTATATCGACGGGATTCGCATGAAGGATATCGCGACATCGGCCATCCTGTTCGACCTTTTCTATGACGGCAATGGCGACAACAATCCGGACAAAGTGAGAATGCCCTACTTCCGTGATTTTGATATCAAGAACGTTGTTTGTGATGGAGCTGTCGACGCTGTTTTTGTGCGCGGGCTTTCTGACGCACCAATTCAGTCAATTTCCCTCAAGAATATCTCCATTACTTCTGAGCGGGCAATGACGATGGAGGATGCCGACGGATTTACATTGAACAATGTCCGATTGAGTTTCAAATCCGGCCCCGTCCTCTCTGCAAAGAACGCAAAGAATATACAGCTCGATCATATCTCGACAGCGTCAACGCCGGATGTCTTTGTCAAAGCCAGCGGTCAACGAACGGAGAATATCCGGGTGTTGAAGGTGGATGCCTCAAAAGCGAAAAAGGACTTCGATCTGGCGTCGGATGTAAAAGCTGGCGCTGTCGTCGCAAAGTGAAGACATAGGCGGTAGACGAATTTGGAGTATTCCGTTCATCGAAGAGAAAAGGAAGTAAAGGAGTAACGTGCGTTTCCGATATTTTTGCCTTTTCATGTTCATCGTGGCAATTCCTCTCAAGCAAGGGATTGCACAAGTGATGGTGTATGTCTCGCCGACGGGCAACGACACCAATCCCGGAACTGTCGACCAACCGTTCAAATCGGTTTCCAAAGGGGTCGCGGCGATCGGTTCGAACGGCACTGTGATGTTGCGGGGAGGAGTCCATCTTCTCGGCAGCTCGAAACTGAGCCTGAGTAAGACAGGCCAGGCAAACAGCCTCATAAAACTCTGGGCCTACCCTGGTGAAACACCAATCCTGGACTGCACAGGCAATACATCGGATGGCATAAGTATCAGTGGTAGTTACTACCATCTCAAGGGATTTGAAGTCCGAAATGCTGGTCACAACGGCATCAACATTTCAGGGAACAATAACATCATTGAAAACTGCTCTGTTCATGACAACCAAAACACTGGCTTGCATCTGACTGTCTCAGGGACAGGAGTTGGACCTTCGAACAATCTGATACTGAACTGCGACGCTTATCGCAACTATGATCCGCCGATCGGCGGCAATGCCGACGGATTCAGCGCAAAGTGGGCCATCGGACCGGGTAATGTGTTTCGCGGTTGCCGGGCTTTCAACAACTCCGACGATGGTTGGGATCTGTGGATGGGAACAAGCCCTGTGCTCATTGAGAATTGTTATGCGTTCCGCAACGGTGTTGACAGCTGGCACTCAGGAAGCTTTAACGGCAACGGAAACGGTTTCAAGTTGGGTGGTAGCTACGTTTCTGCTCCTCACCTGGTTCGCAACTGTGTCTCCTTCGACAATGCAGGCAATACAGGCCGGGGGTTCGACGAAAACAACAACACCGCCGGACAGACTCTCTACAATTGCACTGCATATCGAAACCTTGGAGACAACTATCACTTCAAGAACACCGTCGACAGCGGGCAGACCCATATCATTAAGAATTGCATTTCCCACAATGGTGCAGTGGCTATCTCGAGCGGAATACAAGCCAGAAACAGCTGGCAGGGCTTCACTGTGACGAACGCCGATTTTCTGAGTCTCGATACATCTATGGCAACGGCTGCCAGAAATGTTGATGGAACCTTGCCTGCAAGCCCCTTTGTGCGTCTCGCACCGGGAAGTTCCATGATTGATGCTGGTGAAAATATCGGGCTGCCATTCGGCGGCAAGGCACCAGATTTGGGTGCGTTTGAAACGGGCACGGTTACCGGTGTACAGAGGAAAGAGGATGTGCCGCTTGAGTTCACGCTGGACCAGAATTTCCCCAATCCATTCAATCCAACAACAACAATTCGGTATTGGCTACTTTTTGCCGAGCCTGTGTCACTGCGGGTCTATGACACACTCGGCCGGGAAGTTGCGGCGCTTGTGACGGCGGTGCAGTCTCCCGGAGAACATCTTGCGGCATTCGACGCAAGTAGATTGACAAGCGGAATCTACTTTGCCCGACTTGCGGGGGGAACACGTACAAAGACCATCAAACTTGTTTTGACGAAATAGAAACGACCTGGAGGTTTGCCTATGAACTCTGACAATTCAATTACACGACGTGAATTCGTTGCTTCATCGACGAAGGTTGCGGCGGGAGCAGTACTCCTTGGTCAAATGCCGACGATCCTCACTGCAAAGCCCGGCTCACAGAAGAGACGGCTGGCGATGGTTGGCACGGGACACCGCGGAACTGGCATGTGGGGCACAAGTGTCCTGGGGTCGTACGGAGACATCGTGGAGTTCGTGGGACTGTGCGATATCAATCCGGGACGCGTGGAGACAGCGAAAAGAATTCTTGGAGCCTCCTGCCCAACGTTCACAAACTTCGAGCAGATGATCGAGAAGACCAAGCCTGAAACGATCATCGTGACGACGGTGGACGGCACACACCACACATTTATTTCCAAAGCTCTCGAAATGGGCTGTGATGTGATTACCGAAAAGCCGTTGACGACGGATGAAACAAAGCTCAGACACATCATCGAAGCACAAAGACATTCAAAGAACAAAATTATCGTCGCTCATAACTATCGATATCCGCCAACACAGGCGAAACTCAAGGAACTCCTTATGCAAGAACGCGTGGGGCGCTTGACGTCGGTGGATTTCCACTGGTACCTGGATGTGTACCATGGTGCCGACTATTTCCGCCGATGGCATCGCCTGAGGGAGAACTCCGGAACGCTTCTCAATCACAAAGCGTCACATCACTTCGATTTGTTGAATTGGTGGATCGATTCGGAACCTGAAGAAGTCCATGCCTTCGGTGCGCTTGAGTTCTATGGGAAGAACCATGAATTCCGGCACACACATTGCCGGCCGTGTCCATTCAAAGAGAAATGTCAATTCTTCTTTGATATGACGAAAGACAAGCGGCTGATGGAACTCTACGCTGCGAACGAAAAATACGATGGATACACACGCGATGGTTGTGTCTGGAAAGAAGACATCGATATTTTCGATAAGATGGCGGTGGAGATTCGATATGCCAACAAAGTCCAGGTGAGCTACTCGTTGACAACCTATTCGCCGTACGAAGGATTCCGCGTCGCGTTCAATGGAACTAAGGGACGAATTGATTTCTGGATGCACGAGAAGCAACCGTGGCCGATGGAGAACTATGATGAACTTCACGTGACGGACAGCTTTGGAAAAGCGGAGTTTATGAAGCTACCGCGCATCGAAGCAGATCACTATGGCGGTGATCCCGTGCTGAAGGATACGATCTTCAAAAATCCATCCGTACCCGATCCGCTGAAACGGGCCGCCAATGTCCGGGACGGTGCAATGGCAGTTCTCATCGGAGTTGCAGCCCGCAAGAGCATTGATTCCGGAAAACCTCTTCGTATTGCAGAACTTACAGATCTTGTTCCCCAGGCACAAAAACCATACATGGAATGAGGTGATTGGTGACTCGACAAGCGTTTCTTTCGCTGCTCGTTTGTCTAGGTGTCGCATGTGCCTTTGGCAACGAGAGGGCACAGATCATTGTTGCCAAGGATGGAAGCGGGACCTTTCGCACAATCCAGGAGGCTCTCAACTCCATCCCAAAAAACAATACCAGAAACATCATTATTCTTGTCAAACGAGGGACATACAACGAAAAGGTCTATGTTGAGCGGAATTTTGTAACCCTGGTCGGTGAAGATCGTGACAGCACGCGGATTGTGTTTGCCGAGTTGCGCGAGAACTGGGCAAAAGACCACAACAACAGCGATTGGGGATCAGCTGTGGTAAACATTGACTCTACGGTCACTGATTTGACGCTCGCAAACCTGACAGTCTATAACAACTATGGCTCTCTCTATAATACTCCCAAGCATCAGTTTGCGATCAGAGGGAACGGAACGCGCATCATCATCCTCAACTGCAATGTGATCGCTGACGGTAATGATACGATCAGTCTCTGGAATCGAGACAATGGTATGTACTACCACGCCAACTGCTATTTCGAAGGGTATGTCGATTATGTTTGCCCTCGCGCATGGTGCTACATCACCGACAGCAAATTCTACGGTCACAATCTCAGCGCAAGCATTTGGCACGACGGTTCGCACAACAAGGACCAAAAGTTCGTCATTCGATACTCCAGCTTCGACGGAGTTCCGAAGTTTCCGCTCGGCCGGCATTACTCGGATGCGCAAATCTATCTGCTCGACTGCATTTTCTCGCGCAACATGGCTGATCGCCCCATCTATTTGCCGGTCTCTCCCAACGCAAAAGTCTGGAAGTGGGGCACGCGCCACTACTTCTACAATTGTCATCGCGAAGGGGGCGACTATGAATGGTTTCGGGACAATCTCTCGGACGCACAAGGGACACCGACCCAGGATCAAGTGACAGCGAAATGGACCTTCGGAGACAAGTGGGATCCTGAGGAAAGCATGCCGGCGGTGTTACCATTTGTCTTTCAGCCCAAGCCACGTGACGGATCATACAACAATCCGACAGAAAACATGATTGCGAAGTGGGTTCCTTCGCGAAACGCGGCAGCTCACCTGGTGTATTTTGGCAAGAGCGGTGCTCCAGAGTTCGTTGCCAATCAGAAGGAGAATATCTTCAAGATCGGCGCGCTGGAACCGAAGACGATATACTACTGGCGAATCGATGAAATTGTGGATAGAGATACTATTCAAGGGCCGGTGTGGCATTTCACGACCAAATGATTATCACGCAAAGGCGCAAGGGCGCGAAGAGAAACATCTGAGAAATCTCCTGTTTAACGAAAGGGTGGTAGGTTGTGAAAAGAAAGATTTTGTTCTTATTGATTGTCTTCATTTGTTGGGGGGCAACGACGGGCCAGGCACAACAAGTGATCCGCCTGTGGCCGGATGTTGCTGGAGCAGTGGACAAGGACACGCCAACGTTGACCGTGTACCTGCCCGATGCAGATAAGGCAACTGGTGCGGCAATTATCATTTGTCCGGGCGGCGCGTACAGGGGTCTCGCGAAACACGAAGGTGAAGGTTATGCGCAATTCTTGACACCGTACGGAATCACCGCGTTCGTCCTGAAATATCGTCTTGGTTCAGACGGGTACAAATACAAAGAGATTGTTGCCGATGTAGCGAGAGCAATGCGACTTGTGCGCGCAAACGCGCAGCGGTGGTACCTCAAGCCGAATGCGCTGGGCATTATGGGATCGTCTGCCGGAGGACACCTTGCGTCAACATTGATGACGCACTTCGACGCCGGCGATTCGACGTCGAATGATTATGTCGAACGTGCCAGCTCCAGGCCCGATTTTGGTATCCTTTGTTACCCGGTAATCTCGATGGGGGACGTCACGCACAAGGTTTCGCGCGAGCAGTTTCTCGGGATAGCTCCTTCGCCGAAATTGATAGCGCTTTATTCGAACGAGCTTCAGGTGACATCGTCGACGCCGCCGTGCTTTCTGTTTCACACCTATGAAGACCAGGCCGTCAGCGTGGAGAACAGTCTCAACTTCGCCAAGGCACTGCAGAAGAATGGTGTCCCGTTTGACCTTCACATCTATGAACACGGAAGACATGGGTTAGGAGTGGGTGATACAGCCCCGTTTACAAATGCGCATCCCTGGACCAGAGATTTGATTGTATGGCTGAAAGGGAGAGCGGCAATCAACTAGTTTTCACTTTTGACAATCATCATCATGGTGGATCGCGATTTTCATGTTCCGCGATTTGATTTTTCTTGACATCGTCGGTTGAAATATTTAAGTTTGTATCAGCGATTGCGTTAACGTTAACGCAATCGGTTAAGTAGACCGCAGCACCGAGCTCGTCGAGCCGACCAGAAAAGCGATTTTCATTTGTCATCAATCGAAAATTCTCTGGCGGCAAAAAAACAACACGCTTCACAGACCTAAAAAACCTCCACACACTGAACGCGTAGCAAGGTGGTTATGCGACTGTGCTCATCAACCCGCGCCGTAGCACTCTTCCTGGTTCTTTTCCTTTGCCCATCCGTCACGCACAACCTTGGTTTTGGCCAATCGGGGTGGGACGCGGTTCCTTCAATCCTGAAACGCATCTCTCCTCCGATCTTTCCTCAAAGAGATTTCAATGTCGCATCGTTCGGCGCTGTTGGAGATGGTGCGACAGACTGCAGCAGCGCATTCAAGAAGGCAATCGAGAAATGCAGCGCTGAGGGCGGGGGCAGAGTTGTGGTTCCGAAAGGCGTCTATCTCGTCGGCGCCATTCACTTGAAAAGCAATGTCAACCTCTACGTTTCTAAAGAGGCAACGCTTCGCTTCAGCACCGATCCGAAGAATTATCTTCCGGTTGTCTATGCGCGCTGGGAAGGTGTCGAGTGTATGAACTACTCCGCCCTCATCTATGCCTT
>JAPLFP010000348.1 GCA_026390585.1 Ignavibacteriales bacterium
AAAAGCTGCGCTCTGGCAGGCGTCGTTCCCCCGTTCCGCCATTTGTCTTCAACGACTAACTATCGCCAGCCTTGTCCTGCAGGGGAGACGGGGAATCGAGATCAACGAGGTGACAGCAGATCATTGGTCCCGAAAACATGGGGAGCGTCGCAAGCGCCTTTCGCTTGATGGCGCCTAGCCACCTCTTCGACAAATGTAGTCAAGACGCTTGTCAGGAGCAAGACTGAGTGGTTTGTCGCAAGATTCCAAGAGTAGTTGCTGTCGGTCAGAAGTTACCCTGTAGTTCTTTTCCGCTCTGTGTCTGTTCCGTCAGCAGAGGATGTGCAGATGGAACACCGATATAACCCGCGTGCTTTTCCGAGTTACCACATGATGTCGCGTGCTGCAGCCCGGTTCAGTGGCTCTAAGTTATTGCATCCTTTGCTGATAACAGATTCCCAATCTTGATTCTCGCGGCATACTTGTTCAGTATTTGTGTTGATTCTCCAGACTTTTTGCGTAATATTAAGTTCAAAATAAATTAAACCGTTTCAATCCTCAGGCACTTCGGGGAAGGCATCAGAAAGCGAATGAAAAGAATTACGATCGAGGATGTTGCGAAGAAGGCTGGCGTTTCAAAAGGAACCGTCTCTGCTGTGATTAATGCCAAGGATTCCGTAAAACCGCGCACGAGGGATCAGATCCTTGAAGTAATGAAGGAATTGAACTTCCGCCCCAAGGGCGTTGCAAGGAATTTGAAAAACGGGGGACATGACAAGAGCATCGGCATCATCATCAAGGACCTGAACTATCCGTTCTATACTTCGATTGCGACAGGGGCCAAAGAGTACGCAGATAGCAAAGGCTACTCAGTGGTTGTTACAAGCTCAACAGACAATCATGAGGATGAAGAAAAGCTCACTCATCTCTTTTCAGCCAAAGACATCAAAGGCACCATCATTGCTCCCACCCTGGAAGGCACGGCCGAAATCGAACATCTCTTCAAATTGAAAAGGATCAACTATCCATTCGTTTTGTTGGAGGATGTCAAAGGGATACAGGCGAACGTTGTGGCGATCGACAATCTGAGGGCGATCAAGAAAGCGGTCAAGTACTTGATAGAGAGCGGTCATACAAAGATCGTGCACTTTGCTGGTCCACCGCACTCATCCCACACGTTGGAACGGATTGAAGGTTTCCGCCACGCATTTAGTGAGAGCACGTTGGTGTTCCACAAAGAGATGATTGTACCAATAGGATCGCACTACGAAGAGAGTTTCAGCAAAACAAAAGAGTACTTTAAGAACAAGAGAAAAGAAGATTACCCGACTGCGATCGTTTGCTTCAACGACCAACAGGCTCTTGCAGTCATGACTGCGCTGAAAGAGTTAGCTATCCGTGTCCCTGAGGACATATCGATCATCGGCAACGACGATATCTATTATGCGCGGATCTATCCGGTACCACTGACGACGATCCGGGCCCCTCAACATCAGATTGGCAAGAAGGCAGCTGAGATCTTGATCCGAAATATCGAATCGGCTACGCTCCTGCCAACAGAGCGCGTTGTGCTCGAAACGGAATTTATCATCAGGGAGTCGTCAAGGGTTCTCAAGAACTGAGCAAGATGCCGCGCTCAGGCACTTCAATCAATTAAAGAACGATTCTGCGAGTTATCCCACCACGCCTTTTTCCCACACCGGCAGTGCTCGAGCCATTAGGCGAGCACCTTGTTCGATCCCCCTGTGATTCAACATCGCAAGAAGCGGGTGGAGGTTTCTTAGACAATCCCCTACCCTTGTTGTATCACGATAGGAGAACAAGGGCATATGAGTAACTCCGGCTTGCAGCAACAATCACTTGATTATCTGCACATTGAAAAGGCAATATCCTTTTTGCAGTCGAACTACACCCGTCAACCAGACCTGCAGGAGGTTGCCCGCAGCGTCCATTTGAGCGAGTACCACTTTCAACGTCTTTTTACGCGGTGGGCAGGGATCAGTCCGAAGAGATTCGTCCAGTACCTCACGCTCGAACACGCGAAGCGCGCCCTCAGGGAATCGCGCTCTGTCCTCGACGCAACATTCGATGCCGGACTATCCAGCCCAGGCCGGTTGCATGATCTCTTTGTCACGATCGAAGCAATGACTCCAGGGGAATTCAAGCAATCGGGCGAGGGCCTGACAATTCACTACGGGTTCCACCCGACTCTTTTCGGAGAATGTCTCTTAGCAGTGACTAAACGCGGAATTTGCGGACTCTCGTTCGTGCCCGAAGGCAAGCGAGGGCAAGTTCTGAAAGAATTACGTGATCGATGGACCGGCGCAACATTGCGCGAGGCATCGGGCACGACTCAGCCATTCGTCGACAGGCTCTTTGCCAGATCCGTGAAGAAGCCGCGTGCGCCCTTACAGCTTCTTCTCAAGGGGACAAACTTCCAGATCAAGGTCTGGGAAGCGCTCATGAGAATTCCAGAGGGAATGGTCGTGTCATATGAAGACCTTGCCCGGGCAGTTGGCAGACCAAAAGCATCGCGAGCCGTGGGCAATGCGGTCGGAAAAAATCCTATCGCTTACATTATCCCGTGTCACCGGGTCATCAGGCAAGTAGGCATTATTGGCAACTATCACTGGGGACCAGAACGGAAGAAGGCTCTTCTAGGGTGGGAGTGGGCTCAGACTGTTCCGGAGAACCAATGACCCAGCACTTCGTTTAAACATTCATCGAATCTACAAAAGAGCAAAGCCCGTCAGGCGTAATTCCGGCGGGCTTTGTTGTCACTTCCCCATCAACCTTTTGGTTCCTCTTCAACTTCATCATTCTTGCCGCGCACCATCTTCAGGAATTCATCCAACTTCGGTGCCCCCAGAATCAGCCACACACCGAGTGCTAACTGGAGGATCGAGGTCGCCATGCTTCCCCAAGTTTCAGGTAAGATCTGGACGTGTGTTTGATAGGCTGTCGAACGGGCAAGTATCGAAACAACAAGAGATGAGATTCTGGAAAAGGCCTGGAAAAGCACATACAACCCAAAGACCCGGTAGGCAACCTCTTGTATGTCCAATGGTGAAGAGTGAGAGGCTCCCTCTTCCGTGCTTTCAATCGGAAAGAGCGTCTTGCTCAGACGACCCGCATGGACCCAGAGATACCAGCTAACACCAGCTAGAAATACAGACCCAAGGAAAACGGGCAAAAGTCTGACCAAGGTGTTCCCTGCATCTCCATACGACGAAGCGCCGATATAGTATCCGGCGACCGAGAGTGTCTCCACGCTCTGAACCAGGGCATAGAGAGAAGCGAATCTGAACGAAAGACTTGCGACTTCTTGCTTTTTCATGAGGTTGCCTCCCTTGATTGACATTTGGCTCCTCTTCACAGGCTGTTAAATCAAAACAACTCGCGTCAGTAAACGATCCGCTGCTCTCCAATCTCCAACCCAACGATTTTGTCCGAGAGTCCCTCTTTTGCTGCAAGCTCCCGCAGTCGATTGATCGGCTCGTTCGGGTTTGCATCCGACCCATAGAACAGCGTTCCGAAGTGCATGGGCATCATGTACTGTGCGCCAACATCTTTGTAGATCATCAATGCACCTGCGGGATTTGCGTGAATACGCGAACCCAGGCCCCCCGAGGAACCCGGTGCAATCGGAACAATCGCAAGATCGATCTTGAATCGTCTGCCGATTTCCTTAAAGAGTTCCGGGTTGTATCCCGTGTCTCCTCCGAAAAAGACAGCGATCCCTTCAAACTCTATGACGTATCCTGTATATCCAAGACTTCCCAGCCATGCTGCATCAAAGCCGTACCGTCCTGTGAAGTGCTGCACAGGAACAGCTGTAATGCGGAGGCCATCCCTCTCAACAACCTGCCACGGTCTCATCTCATAGACCTCTTTGAATCCGAAATCCGGTGTGTATTCCGCGGCTCCCAGAGGAACGGCAAGGATACCGTTCTTGGGCAGCATGTCGAGACTGCCATAGTCGAAGTGATCTAAATGGATGTGCGAAATGAGCGTGGCATCAACTCTTGGGAGAAGGGTAGGGTCGAGCCCGGATTTGACAAACCTCTTCGCGACAAACCCCATCGTATTTGTGAGGAATGGATCGGTGATGATGATCTTGCCATGAATTTGAATGAGCACCGTCGCGTGTCCGACCCATGACACAGCCAGCGTGGGATTCTGCAGAATAGGGGTTGTGATCATGTGCGGAGGGGCGGGAACCGACTCGCCAATTCTCCCCAGCGATTGCATCACAATGCGTTGCACGTAGGAGCTGCAGCCGCTCAAGCCAAAGAGAAACACGATGATGGAGATATGGAGGTAAGAAGGAACCTTGTTCAAGGAAACCTCTGATGCCTGCTTATGTTGCCTTTTTCTTCGGCGGATTCTTGAAGAGTGAGTGCTTGGGCATGACTGTCCGTTGATTCTTCACGGTGCGAAACCCTCGTTCCCACTCATACCGGATGGTCACAGCCTGACACCACCACGGTGTCAGTTTGTGTTTATGTAAAGAGCGTCATGGACGCGAACCGATGACCGTTCGTCGCGATGTCGAGGCCGTCCAGAATCTTGAACCATTGCTTCCAGCTTTTACCAGTTTCCCCTTTGACTTTCTCGTCGCTGATTTTTGCAAAGTTGGTCTTTTCTGGCATGATTCTGTTACTCCTCTAGCTTGGGGTGCTTAAGGTGAAAATCCGTCGCATCCTGATATGCCTTTGCCACGGCAAGAAGTTTCGCCTCGCCAAACAACTGTCCGATGAAGCTGATGCTCGTCGGCGTTCCTTCTTTTGTGAATCCATCCGGCAGAACGACGCACGGGTGACCAGTAAGATTCGTGAGAAGCAGGTTGTTTCCCCCGAACGAGGGAGCGACGTACACATCGATATTCTTCATGAGTTTCTGCATTTCCTGAATCACCAAGTAGCGGACTCGGTTTGCCTCGATGTATTCAACCGCAGGGATGAATCGTGAACTGCGGAAGGAATTTGGCCACGCACCTTTTCCTTGTCGAACCATTGAATCGTCTTTCCCGCTGCGTGTGAGCTCATCAAATGCCGCGGCGGCCTCGGCACTGAGAATAATGTGCAGGTATTCCACGGGAAGCTTCGGGAGCTCAATGGGGATGAGCTTGGCCCCCAGGCGCGTCAGCACGCTCAGCACCGAGTCGCTGATAGTTTTGTTGAATCGCACACTATCGAATTCCATCTTCAGATATCCGATCCGAAGCTTCTTCCAGTTGATCGTCGGGTCGTAGTTGAACGGCGCATCGTAGAGCGACTGGTCTTTTCCATCGGGTCCATAGATGGCGTTGAACACAAGCGCACAATCTTCGACGGTGCGGCAGATGACACCGATCTTGTCCATCGACCAGCTCAGAGCCATGGCTCCCGTTTTGCTGACGCGACCATAGGATGGACGGAGCCCCGTCGTTCCACATCTGGTTGACGGAGAGACAATGGATCCGAGCGTTTCCGTACCAATCGCAAACCCTACAAGGCCGGCAGCCGTTGCTGAGGCCGAGCCCGCGGAAGAGCCGCTTGATCCCTGTTTCGTGTTCCACGGATTTCGTGTCCGGCCCCCGAACCATACATCCCCCATGGCGAGTTCGCCCATGGCAAATTTCGCAACCAGCACAGCACCCGCCTCTTCCAGCCGCTTGATCACCGTAGCATCTTCATCGATAACCTGATCTTTGAATGGAACCGATCCCCACGTTGTCTTGTATCCCTTCACGGCCAAAAGGTCCTTCGCTCCGTACGGAATACCATGCAGAGGACCGCGGTATTTCCCTTTGGCGATCTCACGATCTGCTTGCTTCGCCTGCTTCATCGCCAGATCTTCCGTCAGCGTGATGACACATTCGAGCTTTGGTCCATATTTCCTGAGCCGGGCGAGATACATTGTGGTAAGTTGTTGGGATGTGATTTTCCTCGTTCGAATCAGCTCTGAGAGTTGTCCAATAGAATAGAACGCCAGATCCTCGAGCGTCTTTGGCGCCTTCACAAGAGCGGGAGAACTTTTCTTGAATGGTCTTCGAGCCTTTTCAAATTCGAACCCAACCGGGATTGGATTGAAGAGGATCGCCGGGGGGACGCTGTTCGGCAACGGGAACATTCTGAGCTTTTCATAGCTCTCCAGTTGTTCAACGAGATTTTCCAGCATTGAATCGCGTTTTGCCTCGCTGAAATCGAGTCCCATGATCTTCTGTGCTTGTCCCACCATCTCAACCGTCACGCGATTTGATTTCTTTTCCTGCTGACTGAACGACGTGAACGCGAGAACGGAACCCATCACAAGAAGAATTATACCGCCACAGGTCAAACGATGGATCATTGGGTTGCCTCTCTATTGTGGTGACACGGTCTTCGTGTTCTGCTTGTCCAACTTGGTGTAGTCGAGTTCGGAGCCAAGAAGGCTGTGCGGGATGAGATACACCACGATCATGACGATCGAAGCTCCGAGAGCCCAGTACTTTGCATTTTTCGCTTTGCTCAGCGCGATGGCCGCCACAACCCACGCAAGAAACGCGACGGCTGTTTTGTTATCCGTCAGGTCCGTTCCGAATGGCCAACCCGTCCACCAGAGATTGAATGAAAAGTACTGCATGAGTGGGCCGAGCATAAAACCGCCAAGAATCAGAAATCCGAGTGTCGTATAGATGAAGTTCTTGAACTTTGGTTCTTTGTTGAAGAATTCCAGGCCAGCACGCGCCGAGAACAGAAACGCCCCGAACATGGCAAAGACGTGCGGAATGATAACCCAGATCGGCACAGGATTGCGGAACCGAATCACGACTGCCTCGTTTCCCGACAGGTTAACATGCTGATCTCCTTGTTGCAGTTCCACCCTGTACATCAACTTGCCCGCTACAGGTTGGTGGGGCAGTTCTCCCTTCAGCGTTCCGTTAACAAATGCCAGAGGAATTTGTGTCCACGGATCATCGGTTTTATAGCGCTTCCAGAAGAGTGTGCCGGTGATCGATTGATCGTCCGTTTTCACTTGCACCGGAGCGTTGTCCGGGCCGTCGTAACTTCGGTTCAACGTGTAGGCGATCGCTTTGCCGTTGAGGTGTGCGCTGCCCGACACTGGGTACGTCGGACCCGTCACACGTTGATAGACAAGCGAGACAAGGGTGATGACGACGGCAACAATCCAAAAGAGAGATGTCCGCTTCATGATGCATGATTCCTTTTGCGTTATCTGCTATTTGGAGAAATGGTCTTTCAGCGGATCGAACACATGTTCCTTCCATTCGCTCTTGTGGCTTTTCATTTCACTTTCGTTGGGAAAATTCGAATGTTCGAGCACGATCTTCGTCCCTTCCTTTGCAGGGACAAACGTGTACCTCACGACCGAATCTTCCGTGTCTGCCGTCCAGTCTTCAGTATGCCATGTGTATGCCAGGGATTTGCCCGGCTTGTATTCCAGCACTTTTCCTTTCACCCAGCCGTCAAACATTTCAAATGCGCCACCAATCCTCGATGCAACCTTTCCTTTTTGCCCACTCCATTGGCCAATGGATTTTGCATCGGTCAGTGCCGCAAACACTGCGTCTGGTTTGGCGGCGATGGTTGTGGCAATTTTCAACTTCAACGATTTCATGTCGCCCTCCTCAGAGTTTATGAATGGTTATAAGCTCTACAAGTGTACCCCACTGATGATAACTTGCCATGCCTTCTAGTTTCTTTGCCTCGAATCTGACGCGCAAACCGTCCTTCTGGAATTCCGGGGAAAGGTTGGTCGGGTCGTAATGTTTTCCATCGTCCCCCGTGATACCGTAGAAGCCCCCCTCAAACGAAAGGAAGACGATCGTCCCCGTAACCTTGACTGCGTCTTCATTTTCCGTCTTGCATGACTGCAGAAGCACCACAACAATCAACGTAAGTGCTGCAAAGATAATCCGGCTCATGGCTCCCTCGAACGGATCATGAAAAATCAGGAATTCCTTTTTGACAAGAAACGCATATGGCGGTGCGGGCGATCCGCCGAAGGAAGTTCGTCATTCTTGAGACAACTGATGGATCCGTCAATCTCAAGAACAGCGATGCTGACATCGGAGATGGCGGCAATCCCGTGCTCACGCAGGGCCTGGATCAACGATTCCGCCGTCACCTTCTCCTTTTCCAAATTCTTCTCGAGCATTTTTCCGTGACGAATAAGGATGGTTGGTGAACCTTCAATGACCTTTCGCGCTTTCTGGTTCTTCCAGACAAGTTGCGTCACCGCCGCATTGATGAGCAAGAGCGTGACGGCCGCGACAATTCCACCGCTAACGGAGGTATCCGGACCTGTCATTGCGTTCTGAACGGCGTTCGATATCAGCAGGAGCAGTGCCAGATCAAACGGTGTCATTTGGCCGACCTCCCGCTTTCCTGCCAACCGGATACCGATCAGAATCACCGCATAGACGATCGCTGTCCGAAGGATAATCTCAAGCATTGTTTCAGAGAAATTCCACATACGCACCTCATTGAGGAAGAATTGGTTGATACAATCCAAATTCTACAACGGTCATGGTACCGAGTTCTGTCTTCACCGTTCTGGCGCTCACCGGTTTGAACAGATCTCCTTGTGCGTACCAGAGACGGGAGGTTACTGTTTTTCCGGCATCTGCCGGTAGAGCAGATTGAATATCGGCAAACGACTCAGGGGCTTTCGCTTTGCTGAGCATGGGAAGATTGCCCGTGACAATGAAAGGCTTGTCGATTTTTGTCTGGAGTGCTGCAATCGTTTGTGTGCACGAAACAAGTTCTTTGGCTGTCGCCTTTTCCGGCAACCGGGTGCTCACAATAATAACGTCTCTGACTCCGGCGTCGATCGAGACCTGGAGAGCAGATTCAAAGAACGCTGACGGCACATCAAATTCTTTCTTGTTGCTCCATTGAATCGGATAGATGCTGAACACCGCGTTGACACGTTGTTGCCCCGACATGTCGATGGTTTCTCCGAATGCACGACGCATATCAGCCCGCGCGGGAAATTCCTCCACGAAGTCGATGCGGGTCTTGACGTTCGGGTATCTCGATATTCCCTGTACTGCAAGAACTTCGACCTGTTCTTTCTTGATAACCTCAGCGAAACGGTCAATGTCCTTCTTCTCGATGCGACGTTTGAGGTTGAAGAGATCGAGAGTGGCGATTCTGACGGTTGTGGCAAGCTTCGGCTGGCCGGTGGTAACGCCCGAAGATTCTCTGGTTGTCTGCGACGGACCGGAGCAGCTTGCCAGGGCCATACCAAGGATGGAAACAAAAGGAAAAAGGAAAAGGCGCACGAATCAGTTGAATCAAATGTGGGAAACAGGACCGTGATGAAGAAAAATACTCTTTTCTCCGGAAAGAATCACGGGATTTGAGGTGGGATTGACCGGCGAATGCAGAAAAGGAGAGTCCGAAACCGCTCTCACATCCGTAACACTTTTGCCCCGCGAACCTTCGCCGACTTGAGTTCGGCGAGAGCCCGGTTGGCGTCCTGCAAGGCGTATTCTTCTACTTCCGGTTTGATGTGCATATCCGCTGCCAGTTGGAGAAAGCCGCTCACGTCGGTTCGTGCGACATTTGCAACGCTTTTGATTTCCTTTTCCAGCCAGAGGTGATCAGAATAATTGAGGCTAAGGAGGACTTCTTTGTCGGCTTCTTCCTTTCGGATTGCGTTGATGACGAGCCGGCCACCAGGCTCGAGGTTCTTTAGCGCTTCGACAATCGGCATCCATGCCGGCGTCGTGTCAATGATTGCATCAAGTTGCTGCGGTGAGGTGCTTGTGGTATCGCCTGACCATACCGCGCCCAGTTCCTTTGCGAATGCTCTTTCGCGCTCACTTCGCGCGAAGATGAAGACCTTCACGTGAGGGTACTTGTGTCTCACCATTTTTAGAACGAGGTGTGCCGAGGCGCCAAAACCCGTCAAGCCAAGGTTTTGCCCATCGGCGATACCCGAAAGGCGCAGCGAGCGATAGCCGATGGCACCAGCGCAGAGAAGCGGCGCTGCCTCCGCATCGGTGAAAACTTCCGTAAGAGGATAGGCAAAATCCTGATGTACGGTCATCAATTCTGCGTATCCGCCGTTGACGTCGCGGCCAGTCGCTCTGAAATCTGCACACAGGTTTTCGTCTCCTGACCTGCAAAACTTGCATGCACCGCAGGCCGAGAAAATCCAGGCAACGCCAACTCGGTCACCGAGATTGAACCGACCTGCGTTCTTCCCGAGAGCAGCGACCCTTCCAACAACCTGGTGCCCAAGCACAACCGGAAGGTGTGGCATTGTCCGCCCCTCGATTTCATCCAGTTCGGTGTGGCAGACCCCGCAGGCTGAGACCTGAACCAGAATTTCCTTTTCGGCAGGCGATGGATCGCACATTTCAGAGAATCGCAGCGGCTCGCTGTCTTTTTCCAGGGTGCGGATCGTTTCTAACAACATCGCTTTCAAGATGATACCTCGTTCTGAACGTCGGCGACAGGCACCTTGATCGTGCTACGACAGGCTGCACGTGAATTCATGAATTCCCTTTTTCCAATTCCAGGAGCATTTTCTTTCTCCATAGACCACCACCGTACCCTCCCAGTTCCCCATTTTTGTTAATAACGCGATGACAGGGAATAACGATGCTGATACGGTTGAACCCATTCGCGCGACCGACGGCGCGGCTCGCTCCCGGGGAACCGATGCTCTTTGCAATGTCTTCGTACGTGACTGTCGAGCCATAACGAATCGTCAAGAGAACATTCCATACTGTTTCTTCAAAGGGGGTGCCAGGATAGAACAACTTGACGGAGAATCGTTTCCTCTTTCCCGCGAAGTACTCTGCAAGTTCACTCTTCAATTGTACGATGTGACTATTCTCCCCGGGAACAATAGAACACCGAAAGTACTTCCTGAGACGAGAGAATTGGTGATCCAGCCGCCGACGATCAGTGAACTCCAGCAAACAGATTCCCTCTGACATTGCGGCGGCGAGCAGCGGGCCGAACGGACTTTCAACCCACGCCGTGACGATGCAGTCGGTCCCCCTGCTTTTTCCTGGTGCAGCGCCGAAGGTTTTCGCGAATGCATCCCGAAATCCACTGTGAGAATTGTAGCCATAGCCAAGCGCCACATCGTCGAGGTCAGCCCCAAGACGAATCTGCTCAAACGACCTCCCCAAGCGACGAGCCCGGCAATACGCCTGAAAAGTCATGCCGTAGTTTTTGAGGAAGAATCGTCTTGCGCGTGCAGGATCAACGCTGATCGAACGCAGGTAGGCGTCGGGATAACGAGCCGAAGGATTCTTCTCGATTGTTGAGAGCAACACTCCGACCCACTGAGGCGGTTCTCCGTTTGTTTCCATCGGACGGCATCTCTTGCAGGGACGATAACCGGCAAAGACCGCCTCACGTGGCGATGAATAATACTCGACATTGGAACTCAGGGGCTTGCGAGCGGGACATGACGGACGACAGAAGACCCCGGTGGTGCGGACCGCAAGGAAGAAGAGACCGTCGTATGAGGCATCGCGCTGCTTGTAGGCGCGTTCCATTTCTTTCAAGGGGGGCAACGTTATCATCATTCTCCTCAGTGGTAGTAGTTAGGGTTAATAGGAGAATGATACTGTGAAAGTGGAAGAACGTCCACCGGAAAATGGACTTGGATTTTCACTGGTCACTTAAGGGGATTAGCCGCAAATCGAACTGCACCTGGAAGTACTGCAACGACCCATCCGCTGTTTCGCTCTATAGTGTGTGCTCGAAGTTCGCTTTTTCCAGGACCCATATCATGAACGGGCTCTTCGCTTCATCAAAAGGAGAACGATCATAGTTGCCATAGAGTTGGACCACTTTGAATCCGGCCGTGTGAACAAGTTTCTCAAATTGGCTTCGGTGAAATAGATAGAACGAAACGCTGAGCTGTCGCTTTTCGACAACTGCACCCTGAGAGTCAGACACATCATAAAATTGAATGCCACGCACAATCTGAGAGTGATCATCAAACTTGAAACAAGTGGAGACAACGAGGGTTTGCCCTCCCTCGGTGGGAAAGCGACCGAGCTCTTTGACTGTTCCGTCCATGGATTGGGTGCGCACGGTCGGATTGTGCAGTGTACACACAAAGCGGCCGGTGTCGGTGAGGTGTTCGCGGATCCTTGTCAGAGCTCGTGCATGCTTCGACTCGTCAAGGATTTCCGAAAAGGAATGGAACGGGATGAAAATCAGATCGAATTGACCCGGCAACGAAAGATCCGCCATGTCCTGGTTGACGATCCGGCAAGACAGGTGGTTCTTCTCCAACTTGTTCCGAAAGACCTCAAGCATCTCTTCCGAGTAATCAACGCACGTGAGGTCGATACCAGCCTGAAGCAAGGGAATGGAAAGGCGGCCAGTGCCGCACGCCAGTTCGAGGACATTACCGTTGGCTTGGCGAGCTTCCTTGAGAAAGAACGAGAAGTCAAAATCGGTGTTGACGTAGGAGTCGTACAGGTGTGCAACGGTGCTATATGAGATAGACTGATTCAAGGGGCGGAAATGCTCGATGGTCTTTGTGTCATCGCGGATTCAATGTTTAAGTTTATTCCCATCTCCCTGCAATCTTCATTCCGCAATTGAAACACCCCCCCTTCTTGAGCTTGTTGCTCAATACCCGGAAACCGTGGCGTTCGATAAGCGTAGTGTGGCACGATGGGCAGAACGTGTTTTCTGTTTCACCGACTTCACCCGGCCGGTTGCCTGAATAGACATAGTGAAGTCCGGAGCTCAGCCCAATCTCACGGGCTCGAAGGAGTGTGTTCACCGGCGTGTTCGCCGGATCGGTCATTCGATAGTCCTGATGGTAAGCGGTGACATGCCATGGGATGTCGGGTGAGATAGATGCAATGAACCTGGCGATCTCCTTCAACTCTTCGTCCGAATCATTGAACCCTGGGACAACAAGCGTCACAACTTCGACCCAAAAACCCTTTTGGTGTAAGGTCTGAATTGTATTGAGCACATTTTGCAGAACACCGCCCAGCTGAGAGTATGACTTCTGGTTAAAACCCTTGAGGTCTACTTTGAAGAGGTCAACCCATGGCCGGAGGTATTCCAGGACTTCCGGTGTTCCGTTGCCATTCGAGACATATGACGTCACTAAACCGACCCGTTTTGCGAGCTTGAATATCTCGACGGCCCATTCGCTTGTGATGAGCGGTTCATTGTATGTGCTCGTGACAACTTTCGCCTTCGCACGTAACGCCGCGTCGACAAACCCTTCCGGGGTCATCTGTTGAATGCCTGAAACAGCTTCGGGATCCCTCAGCGCTTGTGACGTGATCCAGTTCTGACAGTACTCGCAGTGATAATCGCACCCGAGCATTCCGAAGCTCAATGCTTTTGCGCCAGGGTAAGCATGAAAAAACGGCTTTTTCTCGATCGGGTCGAGTGCCACCCCGGCTGCATAGCCCCACGGCACATAGAGTTTTCCAGCACGGTTGAAACGGATTTTGCAGATGCCATCCCGGCCGGGAGGGATTTTGCACCGGTGGCCACAGGAATAGCAGAGCACCCAATCATCGGGCATGCGGTTGAACAGCTCTCCCGTGCGGGTGTTGTGCGCCAGCAGATCTTTCAGTGTTTTCGCTTCTTGCATGGAATGTCCTCGAAACGAAATGTACGATAGGCCGCAGCGGTTGTCAAGCAGGCGTTCTTGAATCGAAGGCAGGCCTATGTTTTGCAGGCAGTGGTGGTGCGGCACAAAAAGGAATCGCGGCAGATGCCCGGGAAGGAGACAGTCTGCCGCGACATAAGCAACGCCGGCACCGGAGTGCGAAGTGCGCTGGCGCTGCATGTTCTATGAAAGCCTCACGGTTCCGCGGAGTTGTAAGACTCGTGTCAGGAAGTTGAGCCGCGCATCGCAATCGACGCTTCCACCACCACGTTCCCGCGCGCCTCCTTCCTCATGTTATTCGTATCGCAACGCGTCAATCGGATTCAGCATTGCCGCTTTTCTCGCCGGATAGAATCCGAAGAAGATTCCGATGGCAATGGAAAACCCAAATGACAGGAACACAGAAAATGGCGTTATGATCGTTGGCCACTTCGCGATCGACGAGATGACCGATGATCCGACCGTCCCGAGAATAATGCCGGTGATACCCCCGAGAAGACTGAGCACGAGCGCCTCGATGAGGAACTGTGTCAGAATATCTCTTGACCGGGCTCCGATCGACATCCTGATCCCGATTTCGCGTGTTCGCTCAGTGACCGATACAAGCATGATGTTCATGATCCCGATGCCTCCGACGAGCAACGATACCGATGCAATGCTCGCGAGAAGAATCGTGAGGATTTCTGTCGTGGCTGTCGCAGTTGCTGCCAGATCAGTCTGATTACGAACTGTGAAATCATCAGCATCGTAAGGTTGAATCTTGTGTCTCATGCGCAAAACTTCGGTCACCTGTTTTTGAGCAGTTGTCATCTCGGCAAGACTGTTCGCGGAGATGAGAATCGACCGCAGGTTGGGCCAGTGGGTGAGTCTCCGGATCACTGTGCTGTAGGGCGCGAGAATCAGATCGTCCTGATCCTGACCGTTTGCATTCTGCCCCTTCTTCGTCAGAACACCCACCACTTTGAACGGAACGTTTCGTATCCGAACGGTCTGTTCCACTGCACTCGTTTCAGGGAACAGGTTGTCTGCGACCGTTCTTCCAAGTACACAAACTTTTGCCGCAGCTTTCACATCCTGATCAGTGAAGAATTCGCCGTACTCTATAGGCCACTGACGAATTTCAAGATAGTCATTCCCGACACCTTGAATACCGGTGGACCAGTTCAGATTTCCCGCAATAACCTGACCGCCAGCGCCGGAGCCGGGCGAAAGGTATCGCACCGCCGGACATTCTCTTGAAATCGCAAGGGCATCATCTTCTGTCAACGTGACGGCAGAACCTGCCGCCGTGCGCACACCCGCCTGTTGCTGAGCTCCTGGATATACCATGAGAACGTTGGTGCCCAACGCGGCAATCTGCTGTTTCACAGAGAACTCAGCACCCTGCCCAATCGCAAGCATTGCAATGACCGCTCCCACGCCGATGATGATACCCAACATGGTCAGGAAGGAACGCATCTTGTTTCGCTGCAATGCTCGAAATGCCGAAAGAAGAATATTCAGGGTCTTCATGCCGCCTCCTCTTCTTCATCGATCATTGGCAGTTCCTTCAGGACTTCGGATGCGATTCTCGGGTTGGGATTGAACTTGTCTGATTTTATTTTTCCATCGCGGAACACAATGTGCCGCTTTGCGAATTGCGCAATATCCGGCTCGTGCGTCACAAGAATCACCGTGATGCCATTGTTGTTCAGCTCCTGAAATATTCCCATCACCTCGACACTCGTCCGGCTGTCCAGGTTACCCGTTGGCTCGTCCGCAAGAATGATGCTGGGGTCATTGACCAATGCCCGGGCAATTGCAACGCGCTGTTGTTGACCGCCGGAAAGCTGATTAGGATAGTGGTGAATCCTGTCTCCAAGGCCGACTCGCTCAATGGCGGCAATCGCCCTTGATTTCCGGAGCTTATTTGAGATCGAACAATAGAACAGCGGGAGTTCTACGTTCTCGAGTGCTGAAGTCCGCGAGAGCAGATTGAAGCCCTGAAAGACGAACCCGATCTTCAGATTGCGTATGGCGGCAAGTTCATCTCGCGTCAGCCTGCTTACATCGATGCCTTCAAGAAAGTAATCCCCCTTCGTGGGCTTGTCGAGGCACCCCAGGATGTTCATGAACGTCGATTTGCCTGAGCCGGATGCACCCATAATTGCAACAAATTCTCCGCGCGAAACGTTGATGGAGACTCCCCGCAGTGCGTGGACGTCGACTTCTCCCAGTTGATACACCTTCGTCAGGTGATTGATCTGGATAAGCACTCCATCCTTCTGAGCAGGTGTTGTTGTTATTTCGTGGATCATCGTCCGAAACCGCCTCCTCCCATCGGCCGTTGCTGCCCCTGACCCGTGAGCGGGCTCGCAGTTTGACCGACAGCAACATCTCCCGACGAAGCACCAATGACGATTTGATCTCCGGGATTGAGTCTCATTGTTGTTACTTCCGTGTATCGTCCGTCGTTAAGTCCGGTTCGTACGGAAATCGGTTCAAGCAGACCGCTTGCTTTCAATATCCATATTTTTCCTCTCCCCGATTGGTGAGAGGGAACGTAAGCGCTCTTTTGATATTCGGGGAACTTCGAGACAATGCCAAACTTTGCAGCGTCGCTCGACGCTGATTGTCTCGACGCCGTCTGAGGCATTGTCTGGTTTCGCGGAGACATCCTGTTCGCAAACAGTTTCTGCATTTCAGCTCTCATTTCTTCCTGGCTCAGCTTCCCTTTGTGGGCTGCCTGGATCGAATCTCTGAGGGTCTGGAAACGTGCCATCATATCTCCCTGCGGCCGGAATCCTCCCCCTTCTGCTCCTTGCCCTCCACCTTGCCGGTTCTCTCCGAACCCACCCTGACGGTTCTGACCAACACCGCCGCGAGCGGCACTGTCAGCAGCACCTGACAAGTTGCGTCCCATCCTTGTGCTATCACCACCCATGTCACCCCTTCCACCGAATCCCCCACGAAGGGCATTCATTGCCACTGTATCAATAATGTCTGTCGGCGGTTGAAAGCGAAGCGCCATGTTCGGGACTCTCAGAACCTCAGTCGCGCTGGCGACAAGCACTTTGACGTTGGCAGTCATGCCAGGCATGAGCTTCAACTGATCATTTTGTACGTCGATGATGACGATGTAGTTAACCACATTCTGGATTGACTGAGGAGCAAGCCTGATCTGTGACACCTTCCCTGTGAATTTCTCCTCAGGATATGCATCGACGGTGAAGGTGGCTTCCTGTCCAATGCTGATCTTCCCAACATCTGATTCATCGACGGTGGTTTGAACCTGCATGCGTTTGAGATCATTGGCGATGGTGAACAGTGTCGGTGAAGAGAAGCTCGCCGCTACTGTCTGGCCAACGTTCACTTTCCTGTCCGTCACAACACCGTTGATCGGTGCATAGATGGTAGCATATGCCAAGTTGATCTTGGCGCGATCGACGGATGCCTGCGCTTGTTTCAGAGACGCCTGATTGGACTCAAAGGTCGTCAGCGAAGCAGAGTAGTTCAACTCCGACTCGAGTCCTTTCTTAAAAAGCTCGGAAACGCGATCAAGGTTTCTCTTGCTGTCAGCAAATTGCGCCCTGGCCCGGTCGAGGCTTGCTTCGGCGTCCTTCACCGATTGATAGAGGAAGGTCGTGTCAATCCTCGCAATCACTTCACCAGCCCTGACGACCGAGTTGAAGTCGGCGAACAGCTTTGTGACAATTCCGGAGACCTGGGTTCCAACATCAACACTGATGACTGCGTTGATGGTGCCCGTTGCCGTGACGTATACCATCAGGTCGCCCTTGGATACTTTGTCAAACCTGAAGTCATACTTGCGGCTATCGCGTTTGGCAAACAGGACGTAGGCACAGACAGCGAGCACGACGACCACTCCCCCAATGATGTAGATACTCTTCTTCATTTTCATTTGAACACTCCTCACAGACAATTCTTGAAATGATCAGGTGATCTCTGTATGTTCTTCCCTGACATGTTGCTTAGGTTAGACGGAGGAGGGGGGGGAGAGTTTCGCGATTTTCGGCCTACCAGCGCGACAAAATCGTCGAATGGCGCAGGTCTTCCGCAAAGAGGTTCAATGAAAAGAGCCTGAAAATCAGCGCGAAGAACGCAGGCCGTTGGAAGGAGTGGAGGAGAAGCGTGAGTGCGCCCTTCTTGTCATCCAAGCAAGAAGAAAATGGGGATGAGTGTTGCGTTTTCAAGAAACAACAGTGAAAAGGATGCTTGTGTCTGCTTTTGCCCGTCTCATTTCTCCATGAGACTTTTCAAGACCCTCATATTCTTGATATCTTCTTTCATCTCTGGTCCTTTGGGGGTCTCCAGGATCTTGGGGATGACTCTGAACCGTTCATCGTTCATCAGCAACCGAAAGCCTGCTTTTCCGATCGTCCCTTTCCCGATGTGCTCGTGCCGGTCAACACGTGAGCCTCGCTCGCGTTTCGCGTCGTTGACATGAAACGCGACTAGATGATGGAGACCGATGACAGAATCGAATTCCCTGAACGTCTGTTCGTATCCTGTTTCTGTCACGATGTCGTACCCGGCTGCAAGAATATGACACGTATCCACACACACCGCCATCCGCTCCCGCTGCTCAACGAGATCGATGATCTGACGCAGGTGTTCAAACCGGTAACCAATTGCCGTCCCCTGTCCCGCCGTCGTCTCAATAACACTTTTGACGCGATAACCGGCTGTCAGCGCGTGGATGAGGTTCAATGATTCTGCGATTCTTTCGATCCCATCTCTTTCTCCGGCACCCATATGAGATCCAGGATGGAAATTGAGATACTCAACGCCAAGCATCTCACATCGGTCGAGTTCATCTTTCAGAGCATCTCGTGATTTCTGAAGGATCTCTTTGTTCACCGCACAAAGATTGATGAGGTACGTGTCATGCACGACCACCGGCCCGATGCTTGATTCCCTGAGGAGCTTTTTGTAGGTTGAGATGTCTTCTGCCGTAAACTTCTTCCCGTGCCACTGGTTGTTGTTCTTCACAAACATTTGCATGGTCGTGCACCCGATCGACTCGGCACGTTCAACTGCGCAATGAACGCCGCCGGCGATGGACATATGAGCACCAAGGAGAATGCTTCGATCGGCTGGTTTCTTCACGAATGCCCTTCCATGTATTCTTCATGAAGTAGCAAAAAGTCGCTTTAAAAATCAACAATCATCATTCCACATGTCACGACTTTCCGCTCTGCAAAAAAAGAGAACCAAGCTCATCGTCGGTTTGATGTCCGGAACCTCGGCCGACGGAATTGATGCGGCGCTAATCAACGTGACAGGCAGCGGTCCATCAACACGACTGAAACAGCTTGCGTTTGGATCCTATAAGTACCCCGAAGGTTTCCGCGAACTTCTTCTCCTCAATTCTTTGCCGGGGAGCGGAAGCGTGGATCTTTTGTGCGAACTCAACGTGCTGATCGCTCACTTCTTTGCTGACGCAGTAAAGAACGTCGTTCGCAAAGCACATCTTCCGCTTTCCTCTGTTGACCTCATCGGATCGCACGGCCAGACGGTTCATCATCTGCCCATTGCGAAGCGTGCGTTCGGAACGCGTATCCGTTCGACGCTTCAGATCGGAGATCCTTCAACGATTGCGCAGCTCACCGGCATCGTCACCGTTGGTGATTTCCGGACTGCGGACATGGCTGCAGGCGGTCAGGGAGCTCCCCTCGTACCGTATTTCGATTACCTCATGTTTCGTTCGAAGAAAAAGAGCCGGCTTCTCCTCAACATCGGCGGAATCGCAAACGTTACCGCTCTTCCAAAGAATTGTACCATCGGCGACGTCATGGCTTTTGACACAGGGCCGGGAAATATGATCGTCGACGCGTTGATGTCACGATGGTATGGCAAAAAGTTTGACAACGGCGGGAGAACGGCGTTGAAAGGAGAACTTCTTCCGGGATTGTTACTGGATCTTGTTTCTCACCCTTATTTCGCCAAGAAACCACCGAAGTCGACAGGCAGAGAACTCTTTGGCGCTTTGTTTCTGCCACGCCTAGAGAAGCTCGCGCGAACCACGAAACGCGAAGACCTGCTCGCCACCGCAACGGAGTTGACACCATTCACAGTCTTCGACCAATACAACAGATTCATCGCTACAAGAATGAGACCCGATGAAGTCCTTGTCAGCGGCGGCGGTGTACACAACCGGGCCATGATGGAGGCACTCCGCGACTATTTTCAGCCGGTCCCCGTGCGGCGTGTCG
>JAPLFP010000362.1 GCA_026390585.1 Ignavibacteriales bacterium
AACAGGTGGCGGAACTATATCAAACACCTATAATTCCTGGCCTACTGGCAATCAGGGTACTGAGTGGGTTCTCAAAAACTCAAAATCCTGGACTAGTACCAATAGCAATGGTGGTGGACCTTATTCAACTATACTGCAAGCCCCTTACCATCAAGTAGCAACGGCGGGCGTTTATGATTGGGCAATATCAGTTCAACCGCTCAGTGGTGGTAGAAGCGAAGTACGGTGGTATTTTGTACAACAGCATGCAGCAAGTTCAACGAATTACTATTGGTGGGGCGGCACATTCGTTGACTCTACATCGGTAACAACGAAGTTCAACGCCATTGGTTTTGGCTGCAATAATGATCTAGACGCTACCACCAAACAGGTTAACATAAGGAATGTCAAAGTCGACCTGGGAACGCCGATAACAGTCCCTGCCGCTCCATGGCAATCTTACTATGTTAGCCAGTGGGGTTTCATTGGTGGCAGGATGTATGGATGGAACTTTACACAGGGCGATGTTAATGGCAATGCAACTATTTCGGGTACCAAGCCGAACGACAAGTGGGCTGCAATCCGTGGCGGTTTTGAGACCGTTACACCCACCACCGCAAAGGCGTTGGTCTTGACGGGTAAAGTGGAATTTGTCGGCGGTGGGCTCTATGCTCCCGGCACGTTCCGCTTTGGTACGTTCTACAGCAATGCAGCCGGAAAGGTCATCCTTGACTCTGCGAAAGCCACGCTTCCAGATTCCACACGCTGGGATGGACTTGAGACATACACCTCGGGATATTTGTTCACCCCGCCTGTAGGCTCGACTGGGCTGTTCAACTGGACGGGCGTCAATCAAACAGCAAGCGCTGGTGGTGTCGTCAACGGCGCCTGGTTGCACACGGATTATCCCGGAACAGGCGGCTTGACCAACAACTACAAACTTGGCACCGACGTCCAGACACCGGCGAATGCGGCATTTGCTGCCGGAGTGTACGACTTCACGATCACCGTTGCAGCGAAGTCGACGACGTCGAATGATGTGCGATGGAAGCTGTCGAAGGGCACCAGCTACTCTATCACCGGAAAGCTGACTGACACGCACGCACCGCTGGCGGCGACGAAGTTCAACAGCATCAACTTCGCGGTCTCCGGCGACGCCTTGGCAACGGGTCTGAAACTGACCGACGTGAAGGTTGACTACCTCGATGTCGCATCAGTGCCTATTGCCTCGGTTGTCGGTGTAACGAGTGTTGAAGGTGCCGGCTCCGCGGTGCCAACGGTGTTCGCGCTGGATCAGAACTATCCCAATCCGTTCAATCCTTCGACAACGATCCGCTACGACGTTGCGAAGCCCGCGAATGTGACAATCCGAGTGTACGATGTGCTGGGTCGGATGGTCGCGCAGCTCGTCGATGGAGTGCATGCTGCGAGCAGCTACGTGGTTCAATGGAACCCGTCCGGACTGAGCAGCGGTACATATCTCTATCGGATCGATGCCCGGAATGTGGATGGCTCGGGCACGTTCAGTTCTGTAAAGAAGCTGATTCTCATGAAGTAAGATGGTTTCATCGCTCAGACAGCCCGTCCGTGTTTCTCGGGCGGGCTGTTTTTGTTTTCAGGCGCCGATTCATCATAATGAACTGTTCGCTATTCTCAGAATAGAGGTTTGCTATGCTCTCCTTGTTCAGGATTTGGCGCATCAATCCCCCGGCAATTCGGGACGATCATTTTCAACCACTTGCTGGACCAACGCGAACTTGGTCGCGAGATGCATGGCGGTTGACAACGGTTGTCTTGACATTTTTTGCGGCATTCACACTACTCTCGGAAAGAGCTTCATCACAACCCCTGGCCAGCAGTAAGGACAGGTTTCTCGGAGCCGGCACGAGCAGCCCCGTCGGTCGGTTTTTCAGCAAATACTGGAACCAAGTAACACCGGGAAACGCGGGTAAGTGGGGATCGGTGTCGTTTGCCCAGGGACAGTACAACTGGACCAACCTCGACCCGATCTACAACTTCGCGATTCAAAACGGATTGTTGTACAAACACCACACGCTCGTCTGGGGGAGCCAACAACCGGGTTGGATCACAGCACTCGACACATCTGCACAGCGAGCAGCCGTGGAAGACTGGATCAAAAGTGTTGGACAGCGTTATCCGAAAATGGACTTTGTAGATGTCGTCAACGAACCTCTCCACACACCGCTTCCATCGTATAAAGATGCTCTCGGCGGTGACGGGCTCACCGGGTGGGATTGGGTTATCAAGGCGTTTCAGTGGGCGCGGCAGTACTGCCCCGGCGTCAAACTGATCCTGAATGAATATAACGTCCTCGGCAACACAACGTCCGCGAACAACTACTTGATCATCATCAATCTCCTAAAGGCGCGAAACCTCATCGACGGGATCGGCGTGCAGGGACATTACTTTGAATTTCGAAGTCATATCGGCGCAACCACAGGATCTTACGTCTACGATCTGAACACCATCAAGAGCAACCTGAACCAACTGACGGCGACAGGTATTCCTGTCTATATCAGCGAATTCGACATCGACGAACCGATCGACTCTAACCAGGTAGCGGAATACAAGATCTACTTCCCGATCCTGTGGGATAATCCCGGCGTCAAGGGAATTACCTTCTGGGGATATATTCAAGACGATGTCTGGAGTTCCTATCCGAATACTTATTTGTTGGATTACACAGGACGAGAACGCCCCGTGGTGCCATGGCTGCGGACATACGTTTCCAGTCCTCTGCCACCAACCCTCATTGCACCTTTCGCACAAATCGGCATTCGCAATCCATGGCTGGTGTGGCAGTCTGCCGCTACAGCGACATCGTACCACGTTCAGGTGTCGGCCTCCAGTACGTTTAACGGTTTCCTCGTCGACACAACTGTCACCGACACGACCCTACATCTTGCACCCCTCGCAGCAGGTACACGATGTTTCTGGCGGGTCAGCGGGATTAATCAATACGGAGCGAGCAACTATTCGACTGTCGCGGCTTTTGTTACGGGGGACCTGATATCGGGCGTGGAGGCAATACAGAGTATTCCGACCGATTTCGGATTGTCGCAGAACTATCCCAATCCGTTCAACCCGACAACGAGTTTTGAGTTTCGCCTGCCCGCCGGTCAGGCGGGGGTTTCGAGTTCGGAGTTCATTTCGCTCAAGGTGGTTGATGTGCTCGGAAGAGAGGTCGCAACGCTCGTGAACGAACACCGGCAGCCCGGAATATACACCGTGCGTTGGGATGCTTCCGGCTTTCCGAGCGGCGTCTACTTCTGCCGGATGCAGGCCGGAGGTTTTGTAGAAACAAAGAAGATGGTACTCGCCAAATAAGGACATTTGTCCTCCCACTTTTTTGCATCTAGAGTTGAGGGGAACTACCTTCAACTCCAGAGCAAGAAGTAAAGTAAAGGAGGACAGATGGAAGCAAATGGACGGTGGCGGTCAGTTCATCGACAAGCGGAGTAT
>JAPLFP010000142.1 GCA_026390585.1 Ignavibacteriales bacterium
CCGACGCCTGCGCGAAAAACGTAACCAAGAACGCAAAAAGAAGACCTCTCATCGGATCACTTTGTCGTGAGCGGGACGTTTTTTGGCAAGCCCCGCGACTCGTACGCGCTGAACACTCAGGCTCTTGCTCCAACCTTTCTACAGGCTCAAGTTCTTGCTCTGGAGTTGAGGGCCACTCGCGTCAACTCCAGCCGCAAAAGCTTGACGACCTTTAGTACAAGAGGGAGAACAGATGTCTTTACTTCAAAAGAATCATCTTCTTTGCCAATACTGAATTGGCGGTCTTCAGTCTGTAAATATACATTCCGGTCGATACCTGACGACCGTTCATATCCCTTCCATCCCAAACGACGCTATAGGTACCGGCTTGTTGATTCTGGTTTACAAGAGTATTGACTGTTTGACCCAGCGTATTGACGATTTCAAGCTTAACACTTCCGGCAACCGGGAGACTATATCGTATGTTTGTCGACGGGTTGAACGGATTTGGATAGTTTGAGTATAACTGATAGTTAGTTGGTAGCATTGCATCGTTTGCTACACCAACCTGAATTCCAAAATACGTGCGATCACCGAGCGCTTCCCCATTTGTTCCAGCAGTGTACAGTGGTGATGTCGTTGGGTACGAGAAGTCAAACGGCATTTGCGTTCCACCATAATCGGGCGATCCATTGCTTTTGTCCATCTCCGGTTTGACAGTCACCGTTGTATCATAAAAACTCTTCATCACTTGCAGGGGCACTTGGGGAGGAGTTTTGAACACAACCGGCAGGTTTGTATTCAAGGAAGTCCAGCCACCGGCTTTAATAGCAGCTTGAGTATTTGAATCAAGCACTGTGGTGGCCCGGATTTTTGCCGGCAAACCAGAGATTAGTTCGGGACTCACATAGAAGTTGTTGTGATGGATTTGTAGTTTTTGAACGTACCCTTGATTAAGCCACGCTTGAGTTAACGGGGCGGTTTGGAACGTATACCAATCAGTCGTTGCAGAGTCCGTCCCTAGAAATCCCGTATTGAAGAAGAGATTGTTCGTGAAATAGCCGTTGATGACCGGCCCAATCGTACATCCCATCTGACCGCTATTGACGACTGTATTGTGATTGATATAGCAGTACTTGATCACCCCTCCTCCATCTCGAAGGATTCTGCTTGTGAGATTGTAAAATGTATTGTTCTCATAGATCAACGTGTCAATATCATTGCCTCTATCATCAACACCTCTGCCGTTGCTTGGACTTGCCATCGTGCCGACATTACTGATAATCGAATTCTTGATGACTATTCTTGGATTCTTGCCGTCACATCGAATTGCTATTTGCCCTTCTCTGTCCAAATGTGAATTAAGAATTGAGAGCCTCAAGCTATCTGCACTCAACTGAATGATGTACTGTTTTATACCGTTTTGCTCGTCGAGATTTGTAACATAGACGCCATCAAGAGTGAGGTCCCCCCTTGCGGAGAACGGTCGTGATGATGAACCACCGCTCACAACGCCCGGTCTAATAATCGGTCGCTTGCCCGTACCGGCTGCTGCACGGATACGAAGATGATAATTGCGGTTTTCAATGGTCCCCATCGTTATGTAGTAGCCGCCTTTGTCGAGCTCGTAGATGGTGGTGAGATCTTTTCTCGCACCAGCTGAGGTTGTATCGCCATTGATGGCTTGATTCAAAGTCCCGACTCCCGATGCCACTTTGACAACTCTCTGTGCCGATGCGTCATTCGCAGAGAGGAAGAGAAGAAGCACCAAGAGAGCGGCAAAAATTGAACTGTAGGATGTCTTCATAAATGACTCCTTTCGTTATTGCTTGATGAGTAGATGACTACTATGAACCCATAAAAATCATAGATCAAACTTTATTCCCAGGTCAGCAGTCCATCCAAAATGTTCCTGACTCGTTGAATAAGATTCCATACCCAGAAAATTGAGTTCGGGCAGGTTTGTCAAGTTGTTCACGTTAAATGTGAGGGCGAGTCGTGGCATGAGCTTGTACTGCAGGGCGAGGTCCCATCGTACAAAATCGGCCGTATATTGATCAAGCTCTGCCCGTGTACCGACCTGGTTGATTGCGTTTCCCTGATAAATCACAGAGACTCTTCCCGAAAAACTTCCTTTTTCATAGCCGAGAGAAACGTTCGCGAGACGTTCCGCCTGACCGGGCATCCTTGATTCTCTGACCGTATCGATAAACGTGAATTGAAATGGGGGAAACGGACTCCTCGGGCCAGCTAGCAAGTAGGGCATATATGTTTTTGAGCGGATGTAGGAGCAATTGGCCGACAACACGATGCCATCAAAAGGATTGGGCAAGAATCGCAGGCTCGTCTGTACTTCAAGCTCAAGACCATAGACCTTGCTCTGATATTTTGAGTTCTCGGGTTGGGTGAGCTCAAAACCACGTGTCGGTCCCTCTTCTGTAACTCTGCTCACTCGTGTGTAGTCGATATTGTCAAGAGTCTTGTAGTATCCTCCCAGAGTTATCAACCCATAATCGCCATGGAGAGAGAGGAAGATATCGTAGTTCCAAACTGAGGTATTCTTCAAGTTTGGGTCGCCCCGTTCAACTGTTCCGCTACTGTAGCTGATACGTTCCCACGCGACGAGGTCAGAATAGTCCGGTCTTGCCAGCGATTTGGTTACTGCAATTCTCGTATCGAACCAGTCGGTAAATCTATAACGAACATGGACCATGGGAAGAAACTCGCTGTATGTTACGCTTCCGACAGAATCTGCTCTTCCGAGAACGATGACGTTGCCATTTTCATCAACCTGGGCTCTTCCAAACGCACTGAGGTAGTTCGTTCTGGTTCTTTCGACTCTCAGTCCCGGGAGTACCATCAAGAGCGGACCAAAATCCAATTCAGTCATAACATACGCAGCTCCAACGGCTTCCCCGGCAGTATAGTCTTCAACGTCTTTTGCACCGTTTCTTGAATACGATCCCCAATAGGTATACATAAAATTATCAAGACTTCCACGACTGAGTGCATTTGCCGGTCCGTAGACGTATCCATTCAATAACTGACCAATGTATCGATCTTCATAAAAATTGTTGATTTTGATGTACCCCTCTGCCGTCTCGTTAAAGAGCGTTGGATATTTTAGACCAAGTCTGTCAATCGTAAACGGTGTCGTGAAGTATTCTTCATAAACGACGTCTCTTTTCTTGTCTCTGTATTTTCCTCCAAACTTTATGTAACCGCTCATGTCGCTTGTCAATGAGAACGGTATTGTGGCGTCAATTTGACCTGTGAAGTCCCGTTCATTGGTGTTCTTCTTGTCGAAGTAGTCCTGATAGAACCTGGTTCGACTAACATCGTTTTTTGCACCGAGAGGAATGAGTTCGGGCCCCTTGTCTTTAACGAGAGTATTCAGGAAGGGACTCAGTTCTCGGAACTCCGAATCATGGAGAAAGGGGACATTATTTTTGGAATCCGAATACGATGCCTGCCATTCCAATTTCACGGAGCCCAAATGATGTTTACCGCTTAAAGAGTTTGTCAAGAGATCAATATTCGTCTCTGTCGTTCTCAGCCAGTACTCCACGTAGGCATTGGAAACACGATATCGTTTCCTATTTCGCCCCTCATCTCTATCGGTTCTGCCATACAAACTGCTGAGAAATACTTCTTCACCATCCCCGAGATCATAATCCAGAACAATGCTTGCGCCATAGCGTTTTCTGATTTCGTCTCTTTGAGCAATATTCAAGTTGTCAACGAGAATTCTCGCATGTGATTCTCCGGGAAGAGCTTCTCTATCAAAAGTGTAGGAAGCATCGAGTATATGAGAACCGCGATATGCTTTCTGCACGCTTGCAGTGGCAATGACTCCAAGTGCGTTTTCAAAAAACCTATCCCGGACTGAGAAACTGCCCCGATAGTTCCCATAGTCTTTGCTGATGCTATTATATGTTCCCTGGAGGCTAACACTTGTGTTGAACCCTTCACGAGCCTTTTTCATTTCGAAATTGACAGTGCCTCCAACTGCATCACCATCCCGGTCAGGTGTTAACGCCTGGACTACTGTTATGCCAGCAAGCATGTCGGAAGAGATCATACTTAAATCGACAGATCTGTCTTGCGCATCCGTGGCGGGGATTTTTTGTCCATTGACGGTCACGGACGTAAACTTAGGATTTAGTCCACGCACGCTTACCTTTGTTCCTTCCCCGGCATCTCTCTGCACTGAGACTCCGCTGAGCCTTCCAACAGACTCTGCAGCATTTTGATCGGGCAGCCCTTGGATTCGGTCTTTGGAAACGACATTCATGATGGTATTGGAAGTCAGTTGTTGATTTATTGCAGCATCCTGCCCTCGCATTTGTCCGGTTACGACAACTTCCTGGCCCTGAATGACGGTTGGCTTCAACTTAAAACTCATCTGAATATCTTTGGATTTCGAAAAATCTACATCCATGACCTGGGGCTCATAACCAACGCAGGAAACTTTGACCGTGAACACGCGTTCCGGTATTCCGACAATCCTGAATTGTCCCTTCGTATCTGTTGCTGCGCCGCGCGACGTTCCCTGAATGACCACATTGATTCCAATCAGTGGATCACCGTTTGATGCGTCCGTGACCGTACCTCGCAGAGTAGTCTGTCCAAACAGAAGAACAGGAACGAGAAAGAGAATTGTACAAAGTAGTCGCATGCGCATGACGCTCCTATTCATGGTGCAAAAGATTATTGTATAGTTATCTTTAAGAGAATGATCGTATGAACGGTGCGACAAGAAGGAACAAATAACAACGAGAACTGAGAGCGGATCTTCTCGACAATCTCCCAGATCTCTGCAAAACAAGCGATTATTCAGTCTTTCCTATGATTCACTTCTAGACTGAATATGGCTTGTTTCATTTACATTCACACAATAAAACGAATATATTCAGAAAGGTTAGTAATAGACTGAAAGGAACTGCAAGTTGCAGGCAATCAACGTACCAACCAGCCAAAATACATTTGATTTTGAGTGCGAAAAGGGCTTATTTTTGTAGTACATGTCCTTCTATAGATCATGACCGAACCGACTGAACAGGAAAAAGAGAAACTCCTTTCGCAGATATTGAGCCATTCTGAGTTCAAGTCCTCGAAGAAATATCAAGATCTGTTAAAATACTTGGTCGAAAAGACTACGAAGGTTGATTCCTTAAAAGAAACGGAAATAGCTCACGACATCCTGGGAAAGGATTCTACATTCGATCCAGGTACGGACTCTATAATAAGAGCCTACGTCAGTAATCTTCGCAAAAAACTGGAACACTACTATTTAACCACAAATGATACATTCGATTATAAGATCGACGTACCCAAAGGTCAATATTTGGTCAAATATGTCCCGGTCCAACAGAAAGGGGAAATCAAAAAGAGAAATCGCTATCCTTCCTTCGTCTATGGGGCAATCATACTTTTACTTGTTTCAGTAATACTCCTCAGGGAATTCACCAATCAGAGTGCCTCTACTCCAGACAACAAATTGTATGCCGACAATCCCATTTGGTCCAATTTCTTGAAGCAAGACAGTCCGCCAATATTAATCGTCATTGGCGACTATCTAGTCTTGTCAGAAAAGGAACCCACGAGACGAACGTTTTTACGACTACCTCGGATTAACAGTGAAAAAGCTTTCAATGATTCGCTAAGGGCAAATCCAGAACGACTCAGCAAACTTGAAATATCTGACGTTACTTTCATTGGCGCTGGCCCAGCGTTGGGAGTCGTACAATTAATGCAAATGCTCGCTGCTTCAGGAAGAAAAGTCTCAGCGAAACTCTCTCACAACCTGAAATGGGATGATCTCGACAATCACAACATCATCTACATAGGAACATTTAAAAGCCTCTACAAACTCGACACATTGTTTTCGAGAACGAACGTCAGATTTCACAGCCCGTATTCCTTGAAGGTTATCGGGCGAGAAAAAGAAGTCCTTCATTCATTCGATCTGGACTGGCTGGGCGGTGGCGGTAACTACCAGAAGGATTACAGCGTCATTCTAAAAGGATTCAGTGAAAAGAATAACTCAATACTGTTTCTCACTGGTTTCAGTGAAGTTGGGGTCATGGATGCAATTAATTCTTCTTTAGATCCCAAACTATTGGCAAGAGTTAAGGAATTCTCTGGTAGTTCGATTTCAAATTTGTCTTCAAATTTTGAGTTGATATCGGAAGTTGAAGGATTGCGATATACTGTCTTTCGATCGCATATTAAGTACGCCCATAACTGACCAACCTCCAGGGTGGTGCCAACGCTAAGTTGATTAATCTGTTCAGCCATTTCCGAGATGATAAGATCTTGCCCTTCTCCAGCGGGTGATCGATATTTCAAGCAGCTTTATGACCTTGTTGTGTTGGACACACTGCTCCATCGTTCGGTAACGACAGTTCCTCCCGCCTCGTATGTAAAGATCTCTCCATTCAGTAGCTCGTCCTTTATTTTCCCGCTGCATTGATTCGAGGTGCCCATTTTCCCACCAACATTTGAAAAATCCAAGAGCGGCTCACGGAGTTCAGGGTTTATTCAACACTGTAGTGCGCGTGCGAACCCTTCCCCTCTCCGGCGGCATTAGGCGCCCGCACGTGAAATTTGATGGTGTCATAGACACGTGCGCCTTCGTGCCGCCACATGGAAAACCTCAGTTGGCGGCATCGCTTCATGCTGCCTCGCCAAAAGCTTCCCTGAGCAATAACGCCTCACTCAATCGCGCTCGCCCCTAGTTCCGCTCCCCACCCGCCGAAGCGCTTCACGCGTAGGCGGGCGCTCTTTCGCTTCGGCGTAATTGCAGCTTGTTGCGAACAACAGCGGCTGCACGCTTTTTGCATCCCGCGGAGCGGGATCACAGTTCATGTCTCAGCTAGTTGACACGGAGTCCAACAGGTGCGGTGCCTTTCAGAGATGTGAGGAGGAAGGAAACACGGAGTTAAGAGAAAAATTCAAGAAGCTATTGAGGCTCGAACAGGTTCCACCCCGCTACATAAAACAGAAAAAGGGGCCAAATCTTTTCAGATTCGACCCCTAAAGTAGCGGGGGCCGCCTACTTACGGCAGTTGCAACCTTCCACAAGAGCTTTGAATTGGCGTTGGAATAGGTGGCCCCTCAGTCAAGCATCCCGGTTTCGTTGGTAATCCTGCAGAACTCGAGCTCAATACCGGCAGATTCGCTCTGTATCCCCGTTTTGGAAGACTTGAGATAACTCAGTTGACATTTTTTCCTTTAGAATGCTGGCAAAGAGGATTTTTTTCACGCCGCGTGGCCTGAGCGAGACGCATCGTTATCTGATGCGACGAGCCGAGGGGGAGCCGAACGATCAAAAGACGCGTCCCGAGCGAACCGCCGACCCGTCCGCGTCTTTCTCGAAGGTGGCTGCTCCGCTGATTCCCATCGACCTCCGAGACAGTGTCAGTTCTTCGTGAAACGGGCGATGAAGCCTCCACCGTTGATCTTGTCCATCGACACTACAGGAAGAGATGGGGCAAGAGGGCACACTCACACCGGAGATGATTCGGGAACGTATGGAGAAGCAGAACAAGTATTGACCACACAATGGTCCTAATCCTCGGACTCACATCACAGTTTCACGTTATCAATCAATCTTATTCCATCAATATGGATAGCGCCAAACCTGCGTCCGAGTCGCTCCTCCACATAGTCCACACTGCCAAGCTCTTGCAAGGCATTGAGCCGCTCTTGTGAATTCATGGGTGTTCGGAGCCGTCTGGCAAACTCAGCCGCTTTGTCCCTTCCCTCCGGCGAGAGCCGCACATTGCGTGAGCTCATAGCCAAACCATCATCTTCCCTCACAGTTGGGCAGGAACAGATCTCTGTCGTCAAAAAAAAAGCCTCGGCCATGCCCTTGACGAGCAAGTACTGTTGATAATCTTTTTCGCCGAAGTAAGCACGCCGTGCCTGAACGAGCTGGAGGAGCTTCATTACGACCGTGAGAACACCCTCAAAATGACCAGCGCGAAATCTCCCGCATAGTTCCTTGCTCAGTGCACTCTCCTGCACCCGGTAGCGATACTCATCCGGATAGAGGGAATGATAGTCAGGGGAAAACAGGTAATCTACAGCTGCGCTCTCGAGCATTTGACAATCCTGGTCAAACGGTCGGGGATACTTTTGAAGATCTTCGGGATCGTCAAACTGAGTCGGATTCACAAAAATGCTCACGACCGAGATTTCATTTTCCTTGCGACTTCGCTCAATCAACGAGAGGTGGCCGCGGTGGATGGCTCCCATCGTCGGCACAAAACCGACGGCCCTTCCCTTATATTCAGGCGAGGCCGCGATTTGCTTCCATTCCTGAATGGAGTTCACAACACGAGTCATTCGTAGCTCTCCTTTTCCGCCGGAAACATGCCTCTCTTGACTTCGTCATGGAAAGTATTCAATGCCTCTGCAATGCGGTCAGCACCGTTCAAAAACCGCCGGACAAACCGCGGTTGCAGGTCCATGGTCATGCCGAGCAGATCGTGCAATACCAACACCTGCCCGTCGACTTGAGGCCCGGCTCCAATGCCGATGGTAGGGATACGAAGACGTTTAGTGATTTCTCCTGCAATTGTCGCCGGAACACATTCGAGTACCACCGAGAAACATCCGGCTGCTTCGAGCGAAAGTGCCTGATCCAACAATCGTTCATGCGACTTGTTGTCGCGACCCTGCACGCGATAGCCACCGAGACGATTCACCGACTGCGGCAGGAGTCCCAGGTGCCCCATGACAGGAATCCCGGAGCCAACGATGTGCCGCACGACATCTTCGTGTCCCTCACAGCCTTCAATCTTGACCGCCTGGGCTCCGGCCTTCATCAGGGCATCCACACACGACATCGCTTCAGGAATCCCCTGCCGATGCTTCGGAAACGGGAGATCAGTAATCAGAAACTTGTTCGGTACCCCTCTTGCCACTGCCGCAGTGTGCAACGACATCATCTCCGTCGTTGCGTGGAGAGTTGTCGGATGGCCGTGTACAACCATCGCAACACTATCTCCTACCAGCACAATGTCGATGCCAGTCTGAGCAATGATGCGGGCAAAGGAATAATCGTAACATGTCACCATTGTGAGCTTTGTGCCCTCGGCTTTCATTTTTTGAATATCCAGGATGTTCAAGACTCCGTCTCCTTCATTCGTCCAGGTTCAACGATTTCGAGAATGGCCTTATAGAGATGCACATAAGCATCGCCCTCCAGGGCGGCAAGGTTGCTTCCAATGGTTCTCATGTCCTTTCGGGCAATTGGACCCGTAAGGGCATCGGCCGGGGAGTGTATGAGATTATGAACAATGCTCCGAAGATACAACAATGCAAATTCGGGCGGAATGCCCAGCCGAGCTTCGAATTCCTTGAATGTCTTTTGCCACACGAGCGTGGTGAAGTTGCCGCTCAGCACACAAAGCGCATGATAATACGGCTTGAGGGACGGTTCAATTGTGATCCACGGATTGGGAAGCAAGGGAAACGCGTCCTTGAAACTCGGCCCGCCTGCATCACAAATCATGGGAATGGATTCGTAGGTTGCCCGCTCATACAACGTGTGTGAAAAGCTGAAGAGCGGATGATAGCCGATTGCAAGCTCCGTCACCAAACTACCCGAACAATGTACAAGTCTTTTGGATTGGAGGAATGGGTTTGTCCTGATAAAGGGTTCAATCTCAGTATCTTTGATCAAGAGAAGTATGTGCGTGCAATCCTGCATCGTTTCGCGGAGCATTGATGTTGGGTCCACACACATCATAGCAGCGCTTGCTCTTGACCACTGCCGGAAAGCGATTCCGAGAAGACTAAAATAATGAGCAAAATGTGTCGCTACGCGCCCGTTGCCTACGATGCCATAGGTGTGTGGGTCCGAATGTAGTGTTTGATCCATCGATCGTTTCCTTTGCTCATGGAAAGGAACATAAACACTGCAACGGCTACTGAGAATTCCAAGTCAAGCAGGCGATCTGTCCCCAGATCTCGTATGAATGTGAAGTTCAGTGTTTCCCTTGAAAACAAGATCCAATTCGTGGATATCAAACTCGCTTGGACAGGCAACTATGCGTCGGACTCAAGAACTTCGAGCTGCGTGGGTAAAAACAAGAGAGATCTCAATCAGGAAACGGCAATCATACGCTCAACCGCCCGTGAGGCGCGCTGGATGGTATCCTGGGGTAGATCGATGACGTGCCGACCACTCTGAAGGGCTTCGAGCGTATTCTCAAGAGTGATCTGATTCATATGCGGACATCGTACACTGCACAGACGAAGCATTTTCTTTTCCGGGTTGGCAGCAGCAATGTTGTCTCCCATCGCACATTCCGTGAGCAGCAGGTAGCGCGGAGCTGAAGTTTGTTTGACGTACTGAGCCATAGCCGACGTGCTTCCGCAAAAGTCTGAAGCTTCAACCACCTCTGGACTGCACTCCGGATGAGCGAGAATAATGACATCGGGAAACTGCTTCCTCACATTCAGTATGTCTTCGAGTGTAAACTTCTCGTGCACCTCGCACCTACCACGCCAGCCGATGAGTTGATAGTCAAGCTCCACTTCGCGGTCGGAGAGTTCACCGGTCGTTGGAAAGATGATGTGCTTCCCGGTTTCGCGGGCCACGTTCCGCGCAAGGAATTCATCGGGCAGGAAGATGACGGCCTCAGAATCCAACGAATTGACAACCCTCGCAGCGTTGCTGGACGTGCAACAGATATCAGACTCAGCCTTCACATCTGCATACGTGTTCACGTAGGTAACGACGGGCACCCCTGGAAAGCGATCCCTGAGTCTCCGCACATCCCCGGCAGTGATGCTGCCCGCGAGGGAACATTCCGCCTTCAAAGAAGGCAATAACACGGTCTTCGATGGATTCAAGATCTTCGCCGTCTCAGCCATGAATCGGACGCCACAGAATACAATAATGTCCTTGTCCGTTTGTCGCGCCTTGTAACAGAGTTCCAGGGAATCACCCCTGAAATCGGTGACGGAAAAGAACAGCGCTGGCTCCATATAGTTATGACCGAGAATGACGGCGTTCCGCTCTTCTTTGAGACGGTTGATTTCGCATGCAAGTCCTGCTTTGTACCAAAGCTCAACGTCAGGAACAACGTCACCGAGCATCGATTGCAGCCTTCTGTACATACCGTCCACCGATATGATGTCGCCCCTCGTCAGCACGTTTGCCACTTTTCAATCCCTTCTTGCAGTGTCAGCAATCAATTCAGGTTAGACTCAGATCAAAGTTCTTCACAGAATGCGTCAAAGCTCCGACGGAAATGTAATCCACACCCGTTTCGGCGATCTCACCAACAGTTTCGAGCGTGACGTTTCCAGACGCTTCAAGTTTGGCGCGACCAGAATTGATCGCCACGGCCTCGCGCATCATCGCCACCGTCATGTTGTCCAACAAAATACGCCCGGCATGGAGCTCCAGCGCAGCATTCACCTCATGCAGGCTTCTTGCCTCAACCTCAATTTCAAGCTCGGGGTAAGCAGTACTGGCACGTGTCACCGCCTCTCGCAGAGAGCCGGAGGCGTCGATATGATTGTTCTTTATGAGAATCATGTCATAGAGGCCGAACCGATGATTCTCTCCCCCTCCACGTTTGACAGCAAGCTTATCGACAGCACGCAAGCCAGGTGCTGTCTTCCTTGTATCCAAGATGATCGCCCGGGTTCCTGCAACGGCATCGACGAACCGGCGTGTCGTTGTCGCAATCCCCGACATTCGCCCAAGAAAGTTCAGAGCGGTCCTTTCTCCGGTCAGAATCGCTCGGGCAGAACCCTT